>CAYGAS010000141.1:0-8950 GCA_964347935.1 uncultured Nitrospiraceae bacterium
CGAGCGGATGGCGCCTTAACGTAAGGCCGATGCCTTGATAGTCGGCGACGATATCTTGACCTTCTGTTGGCCGCGGCAACAGCGGCAGGCCTTCGGGGATCGAATCATTTTCGAGCACAGCCAGGGGTGCCTCGACGCCCAGCACTTGCCAACGGGCTTGATGGCGATTGCCGGCAAGGCTGGCGAGTGTCCCGGCATCGGCTAGCGCCTCGAGATCGTGACGCGAGAGCCGGGCACGCCGGGCAAGATCGTTGACGCCGGCAAATCGCGCTTGCGTTCTGGCAGCTACGATCCTGTCAGCCCCGGCGCGTGACAGACCTTTAACCATACATAGGCCTAGACGTAAGCCCGGCTTCCTTTCATCTCCCTCCCCCTTGATGAGGGAGGGATGGGGTGGGGGTGCCTGCTCTAATGTGCAGTCCCAGTCACTTGTGCGCACATCGACTGGCAGCACTTGAACACCGTGACGGCGCGCATCCTGTACCAATTGCGCCGGCGCGTAGAAGCCCATGGGTTGGCTGTTCAATAGCGCCGCGGTGAAGGCGGCAGGCTCGTAACGCTTTAGCCAGGCGGATACGTAAACCAGCAATGCAAAGCTTGCGCTGTGGGACTCAGGGAAGCCGTACTCGCCGAAGCCCTGGATCTGCTGAAAGATCTGTTTTGCGAATTGCTCGGCATAACCGCGCTTGCGCATCCCTTCGATGAGACGTTTCTCAAAAGGTCCGAGTCCGCCCTTGCGGCGCCAGGCGGCCATGGCGCGGCGCAACTGGTCGGCTTCGCCGGCGCTGAAGCCGGCCGCCACCATGGCGAGCTTGATGACCTGTTCCTGGAAGATGGGCACACCCAATGTGCGTTGCAGGACCGCGCGCACGGCATCCGACGGGTAACTGACGGGCTCCAGGCCCTGCCGTCGGCGCAGATAAGGATGCACCATGTTTCCCTGAATCGGCCCGGGCCGCACGATCGCCACCTCGATCACGAGGTCGTAGAAGGTCTGCGGCTTGAGCCGTGGCAACATGCTCATCTGCGCACGCGATTCGATCTGAAACACGCCGACGGTGTCGGCGCGCTGGATCATCGCGTACACCGCCGGATCCTCGGCGGGAAGGGTTGCCATGCTGAGGCGTTGACCGCGGTAGCGTTCGATGAAATCGAATGCGCGGTGTATGGCAGTCAGCATGCCGAGCGCGAGCACGTCTATTTTGAGTAAACCCAAGGCATCGAGATCGTCTTTGTCCCACTGGATAACGGTGCGTTCCGGCATGGCGGCGTTTTCGATCGGGACCAACCGGCTCAATGGGCCCTGGGAGATCACGAAACCGCCCACATGCTGGGAGAGGTGGCGCGGGAAGCCGATCAGCGTGTTCACCAGGCCAATGAGGCGCACGATGACGGGATTGTCGGGATCAAAACCCACCTCGTGCAGACGTTCCTTGAGGATTCGTCGGCCGTCCCACCAGGCAAGAGATTTGGCGAGCCGATCCACCTGGGAAAGCGATAAGCCCAGCGCCTTGCCGGCATCGCGCACGGCGCTGCGCGGCCGATACGTGATGACGGTTGCCGCCAGCGCCGCCCGGCTGCGGCCATACCTATTATAGATATGCTGGATCACTTCCTCGCGGCGCTCGTGCTCGAAGTCGACGTCGATATCGGGCGGCTCATTGCGTTCCTTGGAGATGAAGCGCTCGAACAGCATGTCCATGCGCGCCGGATCGACCTCGGTGATCCCGAGGCAATAGCACACTGCCGAGTTAGCCGCCGAGCCCCGGCCCTGGCAGAGAATGTTGCGGCTCTTCGCGAAGCGGACGATGTCGTGAACGGTGAGAAAGTAAGGCTCGTAATCAAGCTCGGCGATGAGGCGAAGCTCGTGCGCGACTTGCTTGCGCACTGTCGCCGGGACGCCATCGGACCAGCGCTCGCGCATGCCCGCTTCGACAAGCGCGCGCAGATGGGTGGCCGGCGTTTCGCCCTCGGGGACGAGCTCGTGCGGATACTCGTAGCGCAACTCTTCGAGCGAGAAGCGGCAGCGCTCGGCAATACGCACGCTTTCGGTAAGCAGCTCGGGCGGGTACAAGCGCGCGAGCGCTTCGCGTCCACGCAAGTGGCGCTCGGCGTTGGGATAAAGCTGATGACCCGCCTGTCGCACGGGGGTGCCGAGGCGAATGGCGGTCAGCGTGTCCTGCAAGGCGCGGCGAGTGGGGCAATGCATGTGCACATCGCCGGCGGCGGTCAGGGGCAGACCGTATTCGGCAGCTAAGTGCTGGAGCTCTCTTAATCGAGATCGATCGTCAGGCCCGCGCAAAAGCTCGACTGCCAGCCAGGCGCGACCTGCAAAGCTGCGCGCCAACCATTGGATGGCCTGCGGATCGAGTTTGTCATCCGGGATCAGCAGCGCCAAGCAGTCGGGCACGGCGACGGCGAGGTCATCGCATCGTAGCTGATAGGTCCCCTTTGTCGCTGCACGCCGGGCACGGGTGATGAGATCGGAAAGATTGCCGTAGCCTTCCCGGTTGGTTGCGAGCAGGACGAGGCGAGGACCGTCGACGAGGCGAAGCTGGCTGCCGATGATGAGCTTGAAGTTGCGATTGCGCGCCTCGATGTGGGCGCGCACGGCACCGGCGACAGAGCACTCATCGGTGAGCGCCAGCGCCCGGTAACCGAGCTCGCAGGCGCGTTCGACCAGCTCCTCCGGGTGCGACGCCCCGTGCAGGAAAGTGAAATTGGAGATGCAATGCAGCTCGGCGTAGGCGGGCAGGGTGGCCATGATTGTTAGGAGTGGATCGCATTAAGCCGGTGTGTTTTGCGCTGGCACGTTGAGCAAAGAATCGATCGGGCTCGCCACGCCTTGCGCACTGCGGCCGAGGACATGCGTGTAGATTATGGTCGTGCGCACATCACGATGCCCAAGCAACTCCAGACGGATACTGTATATTTATACAGTTATCGAGTTTCGTGCAAGCCCTTCATCCCCCCCTCATTAAGATGTTGATCTACTGAGACTTCCGGCGTGCAGTCTAATTCCGTTACGCCGCCAAATGCCCGATATGGCGGATAGACCGCAACCTCGCCGTCTATCTCCGGCGCTGCCTGTGCCCAGCGCGACGTACCCTTCGGATTAGAAAGGGGTTCTGCACCCCGACAACATGCCCTGGCGGAGATATACTGCAATTGAGACGTTCAATTATCGTTAGCTGACGCGAGCATGAAACTGCCGATCACTGTAACTGTAGCCCTTCTGGTGTTTCTCCTTTGTCTATATCGATTCTCTCGTACCCTCAAGAAAGCACGTTCGTCCCTCTCTGGGGATGATTTGAAGAAAATTGAGGATCAGACGAACGTGAGTTTTCTCAAACTTATCGTTCCAGCAGTCCCGTTGCTTGCTGCATATTTTGTTCAGGATTATTTGCCAATCCATCCTGTCCTTACGGTAAGTATCGCCTTCGTCATTTCCGTCTTCCTTATCTGGCTGCAGCAACTGCGAACTACGCGAGATTATCGGTCTGCCGGCGTAGCCTCAACATACATATCGGCACATAACACAGCTACGGCCTATTTGTGGGTTGGCATTATTGTTTTTGTCGCTGCCTATACGCTTACCGAGCTTGGGTGGGTCAGCTAACAATGCGCTCCACCCGACGCAAAAACGGCGCGGTTGAGCTTAGGCGTTAGAGGGCATCAAGTCGGAGCCATGTCTGTGAAATACAAACATGTCGTGTCTTACGCCACCAAAGATGGAGAACCCCACTTAGTGGTGGACCGCCTGTTCGAGAATGGGCGTAGCGACTTCTGTACCCACTACGAGCTTCCCGAAGTCAAGAATGAAAGAGAAGGTCTCGTGCTAATGGGCAAGGTTGCGGAGTGGCTTGGAAACACACTCTGTATCGACAACCCTGAGTTCCGGGCCCACATCAAACTTGAGATCGAGAACGAGTGAAAATGCCTTCTAACTATTTGCTCGTGCCGACCCCGGGGACAGCGCACCGGGTTTCCTGTTGTTTCCGTGGCCGGCGCGGCACAGCAAAACGTTAGGCCCACAAATCTGCACCGTCACGCGAGGTCGAATATGGAGCCGTCGAGCGAAAGCCTTACGCCTGAGTCGATTGCCGAAAGCGCCTTGACCTACTGGGATATGTATGCGGAGGACACCGCTACCGAAGAAGAGCTGAATGAGATAGTAGCGCAGGAACTCGTTGCTTTAGGACTCGAGCAAGGTAAGGCAGCGCGCGTGGTGAAGATGATGTCGGCTGCACTCGCCGACAGCTCGAAAGATGAGAGTATCGTCAAGCACCCTCACACCTTTCATGGCGATCCGATCTACGTCGCCTTATTGACGTTCATAGAGACCAATATGGACTTGTGATCGTCGACGGCACGAGGCTCTCGGTCATGTCTGCTTTCTGTCTGCTCGAAATTCCACGCATCATGCACTGGCGATGTGGGCCTAACCCCCAGGTCGAGCGGACCGGCCAACAGCTACCCTGTTGGCTACCCTCGTCGCTTCGCTCCTCGGCGGCCGCTCAACTGGAACGTTAGATGGCGCTAGACATGACACGCCCATGGATGAAGGCAGTAGTCGTTTCCGCGGTCCTCTCGGCCGTATTCGTGCTTGGCGCATCAATACTGTTTGGAGGTGGTCGCTCGTTTCCACCTGAGATCGAATGGGAACGCGTCAATCAAATGAAGTACCAAGATGCGCACGACTATCTGTATCACCGAGCGCAGCGAACTTCTGGGTGGGAGGCTTTCCTGCAAGGGGCCAGAGACCCATGGTACTGGCAGCAACTCTTCTACGCCTGGTTGGCATTCTTTGTCTTCGGCCTCGTATGCTGCGGCGTGTTCCTCCGGTGGCTAAGGGTCACACGAGCGCCATCTAACACCACGCCCCACGCGGACGCGCGCGATGTGCCGGCGTCTGCTAACGGCGGTGGTGCGCGCGCCGGTGGGCGTGAACGTTAGGCACCAGCAAGCGCGTGTTAAATGATTCAGTGATGGCAAGCAAGCCAAGGGAATTACGGCGCACCATGAGGAGGAAGCTATGGCTAAGATCATCGGTGGGTGTCTGTGCGGTGCAGTTCGGTACACCTCAGAAGCAGCTTCGGTCATGACCGCAGTTTGCCATTGCAAGAATTGTCAGCGGCAGACGGGCACATCCTTTTCCATTCTGGTCGCGGTACCCAAGGGATCGCTTCGCTTTGAAGAAGGGCCCTTGGCCGTGTTTAATGATCGGGGCGAAAGCGGACAAGCGGTTATCCGAAAGTTCTGCGCCAAGTGCGGTTCGCCTATAGTCTCAGAAGTCGCCGTCACGCCCACGTTAGACTGGATCAAGGCAGGAACTTTAGACGATACGTCTTGGCTTGAACCTCAAGTCAACATCTGGTGCGCAAGTGCGCAGCCTTGGGTAGCCATGAAAGATGATGTGCCTCAGTATCCTCGTAATCCACCATTTGACGCCTAACCAGCACATCGACACGGACGGGATGTGACAGCAGGCCGCCGTCTAACCACGCGCTGAAGCCAAACGCGACAAGGGGCGGTGACCGACGGTCGCATCCAGCCGCCGCGACTCAGCGCGAGCCGTTCGGCGGGTGCAGTACGCCTTCAAATACCACCACAAAAGGAGATCATCCCATGCCAACAGAAGACGAAGTGCGCAAGGCCTCAACGCAGTTCTACGCTGCACTGAACCGCATGCTCAATGGCGACGCTCGGCTCCTATCCGACATCTGGTCACACGGCCCGGCCGTCACCACGATGCATCCGATCGGTGGTCGACAGGTGGGATGGGACCAAGTTCGGGAATCATGGGAACAAGTGGCCCAAGTGGCCTCAGACGGGAAGGTTGAACTGAAGGACCAACTCATCCGCGTCAGCGGAGATGTTGCCTACGAAGTCGGCGTCGAGCATGCAGAGTTCACGCTGGGCGACCAGAAGGTCGCCGGCCAGATTCGCGTGACGAACATCTATCAACGAGAAGCTGGAGCGTGGAAGATGACGCATCACCACACGGACCTGGCCCCAGCCATGGTGGAAGCTCTCAATCGCTTGTAGCCGCCGTCCGGGAAGATTTGAAAATGGCTTGAATATGGCCCGATGCCGTCAAGCGTAGGTAGCACGCTTGACACCGACAGGCAGCGCACGGCGCTGCCTGTGCCCAGCGCGACGTACCCTTCGGATTAGAAAGGGGTTCTGCATCCCGACAACATGCCCTGGCGGAGATATACTGCAATTGAGACGTTCAATTATCGTTAGGCTCTGTTACAACAAAGGGTTGCGGTAACAGAAGCGCATGACCAACACTTAGCAATCTCACCGAAATCTTATACGGAGGCCACGATGCAACGGTATCTCTTCCCTCGACAATTCCGGACTCTACTAGGCTGGCTGGCCGGAGTAATAGTGCTTTTTGCCCTGTCTGTTTCTGCACATGCCCAAAACATCGAAGGCACCTACAAGCTCATCTCGCGGCAGAGTCCGAATGGCACGATGCTCAGGCCGCCAGAGATCATGGGGCTCTACACGTATACGAAGAGCCACCGAAACTTCAACATTGTACGCAAGTACGCGACAGGCAAATTTTTCTCTCAGTCCATTGTGTCTACCTACAAGCTGACAGCCACCGAGTACCGTGAAACCCTTCTAATTAGCATCTTTAACGACCAGATCGATGGCAAGGGCATCGTCTACGACCTCACGGAGAAGACAAAAAGCGTTCCCGTGAAAATGGAGGGGGACCGTATTCAATTCAAGCTGCCTTTCGAGCCACCGTCGCTGGTCTTCGAGGGGGGCAAGATAACTGCAACCGGCCCATTCGGAGTGGACGTGTGGGAGAGGGTGCCATAAGCTCGGCGCCGAGTCGCACCGACACAGGTGGTTGGAGAACAAACCGGGGCAGATGCGAATTACGCAGCGCCTCTCGCCTAACCAGCCATTCCAGCCGACGTCCGGCTCGTCGCTTCGCTCCGCTCCTCGCCGGCCGTGGCTGAACTCCAACGTTTGGCGTCATGAGGATCTGGCAGAAAGTCGAATCTAGAAGGTGCGAAACGAAGGACTTGTTCACGACATGCGACTGAGCGATTGCCACAGTTTCCATGATTTTCGCGAGCTCGCGAGGCGACGGCTCCCGGGTCCGATTTTCAACTACATCGACGGGGCGGCAGACGACGAGGTGACTTATCGTCGGAACACGGCGAGCTTCGAGCGCTGTGACCTGGTGCCGAACGTCCTGCGCGGGGTGGACGCCGTCGATCTTTCCGTGACCGTGATGAACCAGGCGCTCGCAGTGCCCTTTTACTGCTCGCCGACGGCGCTCCAGCGCCTGTTTCACCACGAAGGCGAACGCGCGGTTGCGGCAGCGGCATCAAATTACGGGACGATGTTCGGCGTATCCTCGCTGGGTACGGTCAGTCTGGAGGAGCTTCGCAGGGCATACACCACCCCGCAGGTGTATCAGTTTTATTTTCACAAAGATCGCGGCCTCAATCGCGCGATGTTGGAACGCGCGAAAGAAACCGGTGTCGATGTCATGATGCTGACCGTTGACAGTATTACCGGGGGAAACCGTGAGCGGGACCTTCGTACCGGATTCACAATTCCGTTTCGGCTTACGCTGCGGGGGATGCTTCAATTCGCGATCAAGCCGCGGTGGGCCTTGAACTACCTCAGTCACGAAAGGTTCAAGCTGCCGCAATTGGACGAACATATCGATATGGGTAGCGGGGCCATATCGATCGGTCGTTACCTCACGGAGATGCTGGATCCTTCCATGAACTGGAAAGACGTGGAAGAGATGGTGCAATTCTGGAACGGGCAATTTTGCCTGAAAGGCGTTATGTCGGTAGCGGATGCAAGGCGCGCAGCCGAGATCGGCTGTACAGGCGTCATCTTGTCCAATCACGGCGGTCGACAGCTCGATGGCTCGCGCGCGGCATTCGATCAGCTGGCAGAAATCGTGGATGCGGTGGGCGATCGGATCGATGTGATGATGGATGGAGGCATCCAACGCGGAACTCACGTCCTGAAGGCTCTTTCGCTCGGCGCCAAGGCCGTGGGGCTAGGTCGCTTCTACCTTTTTCCTCTCGCGGCCGCCGGCCAGGCCGGTGTCGAGCGGGCGCTAGGGCTGCTGCGGGAGGAAATCGAGCGGGGGATGAAGCTGATGGGTTGCACTTCGATAAGCCAACTCACGCGTGAGAATTTGCGCTTCCGTAGTTGATTGACTACGCAAGTAGGCCGTACAAGAGCCCGACGGACGCGTGACAAAATGTCGAGAATGCCTTGTGATGCACATGCTAGAGCCGCAACTTAAGGGATGACCTATCGCGGCAAAGGAGGCAGTGTCAATGCTGAGGGGTGGTTGTTTCTGCGGTGCGATTCGCTATGAGGCAACGGGCACGCCTTTTCACCCAACCAACTGTCATTGCCGGATGTGCCGCAGAGCGAGCGGCGCCCCTTTCGTGGCCTGGTTCAGCGTACCGCGATCCAGTTTTCGCTTCGTTGAAGGCACGCCGACGCGATTCAGATCATCGACAAAGGCGATGCGCAGCTTCTGTTGCCGATGCGGCACGCAGCTGACCTTCGAGCACGACGGCGCGCCCGATGAGATCGACGTAACGATCTGTAGTCTGGACGATCCTGAACAGATGGTGCCGGCGGATCATGTGTACACAAGCACGAAACTGGCGTGGCTCAAGTTAGCCGACGGTCTGCCCGAGCACCCCGGAGCCCGAAAGCAAGCACGATAGAGATGCGCCGCGCGCCGTCCCGCAGCGTGGCGATCTCGCCAGCGACGGCCTGTAGCCTGCAGCCGAAGCCACGAACGCAAAAGTGGATACCGCATTCTTCGTGGATCATGTATAAATCGCCTCAGCGCCAAGAGACTTGAGAGTGGGTAATGCTATGAGCAAAAACAGGCGACCTACCAGATTCAAAAGATTCATCAAAGACGTCTCAGCGC
>CAYGAS010000142.1:0-16695 GCA_964347935.1 uncultured Nitrospiraceae bacterium
GGCCGCGAAGGCGACGCCGCAGACAGTCCAAATAACTTTCGTGTGCTTGGGCAGTTCAGGCCAGAGCCGCCATGGCCATTCCTTGGCAAACAGCGTCAGCTCGATAGTCAGCATGAAAATCGGCAGCAACACGGCGTTTTCCTTGCTCAACATCCCGAGCGATCCACCGCCGATCAGGCCGACGGCTATCAGCAGCATGCCACCGGGACGGCCCGCGACTAATCGCAGACGACCCAGCATGTAGAGAATCAAGCCGAGCAAGGTGAACAGCGCCGAAAGCTCGGCCATCCGCTGCACTACGTAGAGCACGCTGGTCAGTTGGATGGGGTGAATCAGCCATAGCAGAGCAACGCCGGCCGCAAGCCACGTGCTGCGTTCGGCGTCGGTGAGACGGAGCTGCGCCGTGCGTGCGAGCAGCAGGCGAACGAGCCAGAACAGCAACAGGCCGTTGATAGCGTGAATCGCGAGATTGGTGAATTTGAAGGGCGTCGAGTCGGCAAATCCACCCGCCAAGTAGTGATTGAGCGCGAAGCTCACCAGTGCGATCGGCCGTTGCAGCGGGCCCGATTTCAGCGAGTAGGCGGCGTGATAGACGCTTTGCCAGTCAAGCGTGCGAAGCTTGATAAAGTCGTTATTGAGGACGTTGGCATAGTCGTCAAAGATGAATGGCCCGCTGATCCCCGGCAAGAAAACCAACGTGGAAACGACCAGCAGTAGCGAGAGTATGGCAATGGTAATCCTGGGATACCTTTGTATGTGGCCCCGGAGATGCCAACGGGTGATGGTGTGCGATTCCATTTAGGTTTCGAACAGGGAGCTCGCGTTTCTCTATCCTTGCGCGGCGATGTTGCCCGCTCGGCGTCGCCTAGTCTGCGCGTGGGCGCAGGGCACAAAAACAAGGGCGACCGGAGTCGCCCTTGTTGCTATCTGATGGCGGACAGCGCCGCCGGTAGAGTTACTTCTTCGGACACCACTTCTGCACGAATGAGCAGCTCGGCACCCAGACGAGGTTACCGCCCTGGGCCGAAGGCGTGTAGTCCACGGTACCGCCGGCTGCACCGCTCAGGCTCGCGTCGCTCGTCAACGTTACAGTGATGACGCCGGTGGTAGCGACCGCGACCGACGCTACGTACTTGGAGTTATAGCTGCCAGACGGAGCCAGACCGAGGGTCGACTGACCGGGAATGCTCCCGAGTGGGAAGCCTTCACTATAAGCGATGTCGACAGCCGTTCTGGCTGCGCTCGAGAGGCTGGATGCCTCCGAGATACGCGAGCGGATCGTGTAGTCCTGATACGCTGGCACAGCGATGGCTGCGAGAATGCCGATGATCGCCACGACGATCATCAACTCGATCAGCGTAAAGCCTTGTTGAACCTTCTTCATTTGGAGCCTCCAATAATTAAATTACAACCTACTTGAAGGACGCCTCGGAAAAAACCGGCCCGATCTTTACCCGAGCCCGTGTCAGCATGGACACCCAAGTCCGTTTAGGGCCGATGCTTTCCGTGACATCCTGACTAAAGTCGTAGCAAAATGGCACCGCCTTTTCAAATTCCGCGGGGCGTCCTGCTACCCTTGGTACTGTGGAGTGCACGAAGCGTGCCAGTGTTTCGCTCTGATCCGCGGCGCCGCGGGCCACGGAATCCGTAATCTGAACAGTGGCTTTCATACGGATTTTATTGGTTTTTTTCTCCCAAATCGCAATGACCTGCCGTTTTTAGGCACGTAGGGTGACGTAAAACGTCACCTGACCTCTGGTGTCGGTTCCTGGAGGAACGGTCGTACAGAGGCCATCTCACCGCAATTTGTGGCACCGGTCCGTGGCCGGGAAGCCCTTGGCTACTCGATCCCTAGTTTTTCTAGCTTGTAACGCAAGGCCCGGAAAGTAATGCCTAGGAGCTTCGCTGCGGCCGTCTTGTTGCGGTTGGTCTGGGTCAAGGCCTGCTCGATGGCGCCCCGTTCCACCTGTTCGAGATATTCCTCGAGCGAACCCTGGGCCGAAAAATCAGGATGCGTAAGATCGGCTGCGGGCTGCGTGTCCTCGCGCAATTGTAGGTCTTCCCCAGTGACTGAATTTCCATCACACAGCGTCAACGCCCGCTCGAGCACGTTCTCCAGCTCGCGTACGTTGCCGGGAAACGGATAGGCTTGCAAGGCTTCCAGGGCGCTTTTGGCCAGCCGCGGTACCGGCATGCCCTGCGCCTTCGCCAGGCGTTCGCACAATGCCTCGGCCAGCAGCGGAATGTCCTCAGGGCGTCCGCGTAGGCTCGGGATAGGTAGCTCGATCACGTTTAGACGGTAGTACAGATCTTGGCGAAATCGTCCTTCTTTGACCAGCTCATGTAGCTTTTTATGAGTCGCGCTGAGTATACGCACGTCGACCCGCTGCTCGGCCTGGGTGCCGACCGGGCGCACGGATTTTTCCTGAATGGCGCGTAGCAGCTTGACCTGCATGTGCAGGGGCAGATCTCCGACCTCGTCCAGGAACAAGGTGCCGCCATCGGCGGCCTTGAAAAGCCCTTCTTTATCCTGCACCGCGCCCGTGAAGCTGCCCTTCTTGTGGCCGAAAAACTCACTCTCCATCAATTGCTCCGGAATCGCCCCGCAATTGACGGGAACAAAGGGCTTCGCCGCGCGCGGGCCGAGTTCATGGATCAACCGGGCGGCCAGCTCCTTGCCGGTGCCCGATTCGCCGCTTATATAGACGGGTGCTTGGCTGCGGGCGAGCTTCTCGATCATCGCGCGGACCTTGTCGATCGCAGGCGACTTACCCAGCAGCTCGCGTGTGCTGGCTTGCAGACTGGGTGCGGGGGCTGCGGTCTGGTTGACCTTCAGGGCGCTGCGGACGATATTCCTTAAGTCATTGAGATCTAGAGGTTTTGACACAAAGTCGAAGGCCCCGGCCTTCAGGGCGGCAATGGCGGTTTCCATGTTCCCGTGGGCGGTGATGACCGCCACGGGCAGGTCTGGATATTTGTCCTGGATGTGGCGCACGAGATCGATGCCGTTGCCGTCGGGTAGCCGCATATCCGTCAGACAGAGGTCGAAATGAAAGCCCTGTAGGAGATGGCGCGCCTCGTCGATGTTGGCAGCCGAACGCGTCTCGAGGTTCATACGCCCGAGCGTGAGCTCTAGCAACTCTCGAATGTCCGGCTCGTCATCAATGACAAGTACTTGTTTTTTATTCATAAAATCCCTAGTTCGCTACATTCCTCGGCGCGGGCAAAAATCATGTGGAAGCGGCTGCCCACACCGCCGGGTCCTGGGTAGTAGTCCAGCGTAGCGCCGTTTCCCTCACACAGTTCTCGTGCAATATACAGGCCAAGCCCGGTCCCGCGCGGGGTGGTCGTGAAAAAGGGCTCAAAGATCTGGTCACGGATGTCCTCGGGTACGCCGGTTCCCCAGTCGATCACATCTAGAAACGGCCGCCCGTCGGGATGGGTGCCGGCCTGGAACTTGATCAGCAAGTTCCCGCTGTAAGGCGGACTGTTGCGAAGCGAGTTCTGTGACAGATTACCGACCACTTGGTAAAACTGGTCAGGGTCGATGCAGACATGCAGGTCTTCGGCCCCGAAGACGGCAAACGCGGCTGCCGGAACGTCGAATGTCTCGGCAAAATGCTCCATGAATTCCTCCAGCCAAGGCTGGAGCGCCAGCTTGACGGGGTTGACCTTGTCGCGCCGGCTGAGCTGGGTGATGTTTTCGACAATCGTATTCATGCGCCGGCTCTGCTCGGCAATGATCCGCACCAAGCGATCTTCCTCCGCATTTTCCTGCACGTTTTCACCGAGAAGTTGAGCCGCATTGGCAATCGCCCCCAGCGGATTGCGGATCTCATGCGCAATGCTGGCGGTGAGGCGGGCAAGCGCTGCCATCTTCAGTTGCTGGGCCTGCTGGCGCACGAGGGCGGCGTCCTCCAGAAAGATCAGCGTACCTGCGTAATGCGGGGGTTCGCCGAGCGCGATGAAACGCGGAATCAAGGTGTAACCGCTGCTGACTTTCTGGGGCTGCTGTGTCGATCGCCCGGCCTTCGTGGTCCACTGCCCGAGCTGGTCTGCCAGCTCGGGTGAGACGCTGGAGAGCGCAAGGCGACTGGTCCCTTGGGGTGTTCCGAGAAAGGTCTCGGCCATCTTATTCATCATGCGGATCTGGCCCTGGCTGTCGCAGACGACGACGCCGGCATGCATGCGTTGGATGATGTGCGCATTCAACTGCGTGAGGTTGGCAAGGTCGATACCACGGCGTTCGGCCAGCGCCTCCGTCGCCCGCAGGCGTGTAGCCAGGGTGTAGCCAAGTGTGGCGGTCGCGAACAACCCGATCCCGAGCAGCCCGACACGGGGATAGCCTTGCAGCAACTCCAAGGCGCTCTCTTTGTCGACCCACCAATCCCAGAAGTGCTCGACCAGCACCGACAAGGTGGCCCAGGCGGCGTAGAACACCGTCAGGCGCTTGTCCAACATAAGGCTGCTGGCGGCAATGGCGACCAGTAGCAGCAGACCCAGGCCGCTCTCGACACCGCCGCTCGCGTGCATCAGCAACGTGATGAGGGTGATGTCGGCAAAGATTTGCAATGTCACCTGGGTCTCGAAATCCGGTCGCGCCTGGCGGATTGTGAAAAACGAGACCACGGCGATCAGGGCGTAAAGCACGCCCGCAAACTGGAACAAAAGCGGGCCGTAGAGGCCGAATGGTGGGAGCTGGATACCGCTCAGGCCTAGTGCCGTCGCCGAGAGCGAGATGACAAGACGGTAATAGTTATAAAGGTTGAGGAGTTTCCAGTTCTGGGCAGCGATGGCAGCTTGGCTTTCGGTGCTCGCAACGCCGGGAGCGACGATCCTGCTGTCTATGGCATCCATAACCCTTCAACTAGCACAGCTTTTGTTCTAAGGCAAAAAACGACGCTGCGTACACAGTGTTGGTCACGCCTCCGCCGAGAGCGAACCGGATCGGCAGCACCGATGTTTCAATAAGTACGGTTCCCCTGCGCGACGGTGGTTGCCGTTCGGGGCAAGTATAACGGCTCAATCGTGGCGAATGGAAACCCGTGGTCTCAACCTTTGTGCGCGCCTCTCGGGTTCCTGCGAAAGGCTCGGCAAGGGGCATGGCAAACATCGAAGGCCGTCTACTGCGCTCTCCCCGAGGGCGCGTTGGGTATGGGGCAAGACGCGCGAGCGCACCCAACGCGCGGGCGGCTTCAAGCAGCGCCTGGCAGGCACGCGTTTCGCGGCTCGTGAGGACAAGCAATCGGTGCAACCGATTCAGGAAATCGGCACGCCGGCCGCGCCTCGGTGCACGCGACAGGGCATGAGAAAGCCCTTGAGTCTTCAGGCGACTGTGCGAGCTTCCTGAGGCCCCATTTCCAGCGTGAGCTCAAAGCGAATTGGGTCGCGGTAACAGGGTGAGGCAGGACCGAACGTCCGCTGGGCGTTCGCGTGGCCGAACGGGCAGGCCACAGACGGTCTGCCCCGGGCTCGCAAGGGGAGCAGGCAAGCGAAACGCCGCAAGTTGGTCGGGGTGAGAGGATTCGAACCTCCGGCCCCTGCCTCCCGAAGGCAGTGCTCTACCAGGCTGAGCTACACCCCGAGCTGGACTCGCCGGTCGTACCGCAACCGGCGCAACGCCGCTAATAGTCGCGGTGGATGGAAAAATCGGCGAGGCCGAGCAGGGCCTGCTTGCATGGTGAATCCGCGATCCCTCTCAGCGCCTGCCTCGCCAGCTGCGCTTCCTCTTCAGCTCTGCGGGCAGTGTACGCAAGCGACCCGGTGGCTTCAATGGCGGCAACTACGTCCTCGATCGTATCCAGACCGCCGCGTTCGATGGCGTCGCGCAGCAGCAAACGCTGCGCGTCGTCGCCGTTGTGCAAAGCGCGTATCAACGGCAGGGTTGGCTTTCCCTCTGCCAGATCATCGCCGATATTCTTGCCAAGGAGTTGGTTGCCACAGCTATAGTCGAGTACGTCATCGACCAGTTGGAATGCCGTGCCGAGGTGCATCCCGTAGGTCGCCATCGCGCTTTGCGTGCTACGGTCTTGATCGGCGATCACTGCACCGAGCTGCGCAGCCGCCTCAAACAGCTTGGCGGTCTTGCTGCGGATGACCTGGACGTAGTTCTCCTCGGTGGCATCCGGATCGTGACAGTTGAGCAACTGCATCACTTCACCCTCGGCGATGGTATTCGTGGTCTTGGCGAGGATTTCCATGACTCGCATGCTGTCGATCTCGACCATCATCTCGAACGCGCGCGAATACAGGAAATCGCCCACCAACACGCTTGCCTCGTTTCCCCAGATCGCGTTGGCCGTCGATTGACCGCGCCTCATTTGCGAGGCGTCGACTACGTCATCATGTAATAAGGTAGCGGTGTGAATGAACTCGATAATGGTTGCGAGCTGGATGTGCTCGCGACCGGAATAATCGAACGTCTTGGCGCTGAGAAGCACGACCAGGGGCCGCAGCCGCTTGCCGCCACTGTTCACGATATAGGCGCCCATCTGGTTGATGAGTACGACGTCCGAGCGCAAGCGTGCGTGGATCTCCTGGTCCACGGCCCGCATGTCCTCGGCCACCAGCGCCTGCGCACTCGCAAGCTCGTCGGCGACCGGTCGAGGCTGCGTCTGAGGCATAGGGCATGCTAGGGGCTTGGCTCTAGGTGCGTCAAGCCGTTTGACCTCTTTTGGGCGAGGAATTAGAATTGCCGCCCTTTACAGATGGGAATGCACGCGTCGGTCAGTGGAGATCCTGTGTACGCAGTAATCAAGAGCGGTGGCAAGCAATACCGGGTCGGGCTGGGCGACGTTATCCGGGTCGAGCGGCTGGCGGCCGATCCGGGAGACACGATCAACCTGGATCACGTGCTGATGGTGAAGGGCGAGAGTGACGTTAAGGTCGGCGCGCCCACCTTGAGCGAAGAGGTCACGTGCACGGTCAAAGGCCACGGGCGTGGTAACAAGGTGCGTGTTTTCAAGATGCGTCGGCGTAAGAATTATCGGCGCCAGGCCGGCCACCGCCAGGACTACACCGAGCTGCAGGTCACGAGCATCGCGGGTGTGTCGCAACCGGTAGCGTCGCCGAGCGCGCGGCGCAAAGCGGCGCCAAAACCGGCCCCCGAGGCGCAGGCGCCGGCGAGCGAGGAAGGGTAACAGGCAATGGCACACAAGAATGCAGGTGGAAGCTCGCGTAACGGGCGCGATTCCGAATCCAAACGACTCGGCATCAAGCGTTATGCCGGCGAGCAGGTACGGGCTGGCAATATCCTGGTGCGCCAGCGGGGCACGCAGTTTCATCCGGGGCTCAACGTCGGTCGAGGCAAAGACGATACCTTGTACGCCCGGGTTGACGGCAAGGTCGTGTTCGAAGTCAAAGGCGCGCGCAGCCGCCGCACGGTCAGAATTACGCCAGGCTGATCGCTTGCTGCCACGGTGGACTGCCGGCCCCGCTTTGTCCGCAAAGCGGGGTTTTTGTTTATAGAGGCAAGCTGCCGCTTGGCCATGCCTTCATATCAGGCAGTGCCAGCTTCTTATTCCTCGGGCTTTAACTATCTGTCGCAGTTTTTTTCTTGTATCTTGTATGTTGGTAGTTGTCTCTGACGTCCCATGAAATTCGTCGATGAAGCGTCCATTCGCATCGAAGCCGGTGACGGTGGCAACGGCTGCTTGAGCTTTCGGCGTGAAAAATTCATTCCGCGCGGCGGGCCCGACGGTGGCGACGGCGGTCATGGCGGCAGTGTCAGGCTTATCGGTCAGGTCGCGCTCAACACGCTGGCAGACTTTCGGCACCGGCGGCTTTTTCGCGCGGCACGCGGACGCGACGGCAGCGGGCGCAATCGCACGGGTCGCTCGGGCGAGGATTTACTCATCGAGGTCCCGATCGGGACCCTCGTGCGCGACGCGTCGACCTCGGAGCTGATCGGCGAGGTGACGGCGCATGGCGAAGCCTTGCTCGTGGCACGTGGTGGCCAGGGCGGTCTCGGCAACGCCCGTTTCAAGTCGAGCACGAATCGCGCGCCGCGGCGCACGACGACCGGCAAACCCGGCGAGCGGCGAGAGCTGGCACTGGAGCTGCAGGTGTTAGCGGATGTCGGTTTGTTGGGATTGCCTAATGCCGGCAAGTCCACTTTGCTGCAAGCAGTCTCGGACGCCCGGCCGAAAGTGGCAGACTATCCTTTCACGACCCTGCATCCACAGCTCGGTGTCGTCTGGATCGAGCCCCACCGCAGTTTCGTCATTGCCGATATCCCTGGACTCATCGAAGGGGCGGCAAGCGGTGCGGGCCTCGGCGTCCGCTTTCTCAAACACCTGCAGCGCACGCGGCTGCTCCTGCACATAGTGGACGTGGCTACGCTCGTGAGCGCGCAAGACGGCGTCGACGCGATCGGCGCTGTCTACGCCGAGCTCGAACGTTTCAGCGCTGAACTCGCCCGGCGCGAGCGCTGGCTGGTGTTGAACAAGATGGACCTCATTGCGGAGGATGAACGCGAGTCCCGTTGCCGTGCGCTTACGCAAGCGCTCGGATGGAAGGGGCCCGTATTCCGCGTCTCTGCCATCACCGGCGCGGGTTGCCGTGAGCTGATGACCGCACTGATGAGCCGTCTCGAACAGCTTGGCAAGGAGCCTAGCGCAGATGTCGGTTACGCCGTCAACTGACAAGCGCGAAGCGCTCACGCGCGCGCGTCGTGTGGTTGTGAAGATCGGCAGCGCCGTGTTGACCAAAGACGGAACCGGCCTCGACGGCCAGGCCATCGGGGGCTGGACGACGCAAATCGCTGACTTGCGCGCACGCGGGATGGATGTCGTGCTGGTCACGTCCGGGGCGGTGGCGGCCGGCATGCAGCGCTTGCGGCGCAAGATAAAGCCTCGCGCCTTATACGAGTTGCAAGCCATGGCGGCCATCGGCCAGATGGGGCTGGTGCAGGCGTATGAATCGGCATTCCAGGGTCACGGGCTGCATACCGCGCAAGTGCTGTTGACGCATGACGATATGAGCCATCGTCAGCGTTACTTGAACGCCCGCAGTACCTTGCGTGCCCTGCTGCGACTGGGCGTGATCCCCGTGGTCAATGAAAACGACACCGTGGCGACCGAGGAGATACGCTTTGGCGACAACGACACCTTGGCCGGCCTGGTGGTCAATCTGGTGGAGGCTGATCTGTTGATAATCCTGACCGATCGCGCGGGTTTCTATGACCGTGACCCTCGATTCCACCGCGACGCGGCACTGATCGGAGAAGCGCAGGTGGATGAGCGCAGACTGGCCGATGCCGCGGGCGGCTCGGGCGCGCTCGGGCGCGGCGGCATGGTCACCAAGTTGGCGGCCGCGGAGAAGGCGGCGCGCTCGGGCGCGGCGACCGTCATCGCCTCGGGCTGGGAAGCGAACGTGCTGCTGCGTGTGGTCGAGGGCGAGGCGATCGGCACCTATCTCAAGCCGGTCCAGGGGCGCGTGGCTGCGCGCAAGCAATGGTTGGCCGGTCATCTCAAGCTGCGTGGCACGCTGACCCTCGATGAAGGCGCCGTGAAAGTAATCTGCACCGCGGGCCGGAGCCTGCTACCGGTCGGCGTGAAGGCAGTACAGGGAAAGTTCGCGCGCGGGGAAATGGTCGCCTGTGTCGATCCGGCGGGCCGCGAAATCGCCCGCGGTTTGGTGAACTACGGCGCCGAGGAGTCCGCCCGCATCATCGGACATCCGAGCCACGAAATCGAAGCGATCTTGGGGTATGTCGATGAGCCCGAGCTCATCCACCGTGACAACATGATCCTGGTGGATGCGCCGAAGCCGTGAACGATCTTCGGCTGCGTTAAGCGAGCGCGCGGATTCGGGTATTCAAGCGGCTCTTGTAGCGGGCCACGGTGTTCCGATGCAGCAGGCCCTTGTTGGCCACCTGATCCATAATCTTGACCGCTTGGGCGTAGGCCTGCTGGGCCGTCGCCTTGTCCTGGTTCTCGATCGCCTGCGTGACTCGCTTAATAGAAGTGCGCGCCCGCGAACGCAGATTCACGTTGTGTGCACGGCGCTCGTTTGCCTGACGGGCCCGTTTGCGCGCTTGTGCGGTGTTAGCCAATGACCGTCTCCTGTCTCAGTGGCTGCTGTGAGAAGCGCGGCACTATGCGTATATTGACCCCGTTTGTCAATGCCTGGCGTGCCCGGTCGCGGCCCAACGGCAGATGGCTTATGATCGGCGCTTTTCGCACATCGCCCGAAGGCAGGCGCTCCTGAACGGGTCACCGTGTCACGCAAGCTGCTGAAGTCTACCGCCGTCACCGGCAGCATGACGCTGGTCTCGCGTATCACAGGGCTGATACGCGATATCGCTTTTGCCCATGTGATCGGTGCCAGCGCCGGCATCGTCGCCGACGCCTTTTACGTCGCTTTCCGCATTCCCAACTTCTTCCGCCGCATCTTCGGGGAAGGTGCGTTCTCGCAGGCCTTCGTGCCGGTGTACACGGAGTATCATGCGCGCGCGAGCGATCAGGAGCGGCGGGCATTTCTGGATCAGCTGACCGGCCTGTTCGCCGCCACCCTGACCCTCGTCACCATCATCGGCGTGATTGCCGCGCCGCTGGTTGTGAGCATTCTGGCGCCGGGTTTTCACGCCTCGCCCGAGAAGTACCAGCTCACGGTGCAGATTCTACGCATTACCTTCCCCTATCTGGCTTTTGTCTCGCTGGTGGCGATGGCCGCAGGGATACTTAATAGTCATGATCGCTTTGCCGTCCCCGCCTTCACGCCCGTAATATTGAACCTCTGTCTGATTGCGGCCGCGCTCTGGCTTGCGCCTGCGCTGGGCAACAGCGGGGTGGCGCTTGCCTGGGGCGTGTTCGCTGCCGGGGTGCTGCAGTTGCTGTTCCAGATACCGTTTCTGCGGCGCATCCGCGCCTTGCCGCGCCCGCGTCTCGCCCGCGGTCACGCGGGGGTCAAGCGGGTCGGCAAGCTCATGCTGCCGGCTGTGTTCGGCAGCTCGGTGGCGCAGGTCAACTTGCTGGTGAACACGCTGCTCGCATCCTTTCTCGTCAACGGCAGCGTCGCCTGGCTTTATTACTCCGATCGGCTAATGGAGTTTCCGCTCGGTGTCTTCGGCATTGCGCTCGCGACCGTGACCCTGCCGAGCCTGTCACGGGCACACGTGAACAACACGACCGACGAGTTCTCGCAACTGCTCGATTGGGCCATGCGCTGGGTGGTGCTGGTGAGCGTGCCGGCCGCTGTCGGGCTGATCGCGCTCGCCGAGCCCATGCTCGTCACCTTGTTCATGTACGGCAAGTTCGGTGTCCACGACGTCAGCATGAGCGGGCGTGCGTTGATTGCGTTCGCGCTCGGCTTGCCGGCTTTCATCTTGGTGAAGATTCTTGCCTCGGGGTTCTACGCGCGCCAGAATACGCAGACGCCGGCGCGTATTGCGGCGCTCAGCGTGGGCGCAAATATCGTCCTCAGCCTGGCGCTGATTTACCCGCTGGCGCACATGGGGCTCGCGCTGGCCATCTCGCTCGCCGCCTTTGTCAACGCCGCGTTGCTGTTTCACCTCCTGCGCAGGGAAGACGCCTACACCCCGTTGCCGGGATGGGGAGCGCTGTTGTTGCGGGTGGCGGTGGCGAGCACGGTGATGGGCCTGGCGATGACCTGGGGCGCCGGCGAGCTGTCGGTGTGGACCGATGCCGGCGTTCCGGCGCGAATTTTGCGTCTGGGCATCTTGGTCGCAGTCGGGGTGGTGGTTTATATTGCAGGGATTCTGCTGCTGGGCGTGCGACCACGGGAGCTGGTACTACGGCGAGTACAAGTGGGAACCAATGGGCGGGCAACAAGCCATTCCACAGATCGTCCCCTGTGACGATCCACGTGTCTTCAGCCTTGCCGAAGCGCAAGCGGTGTTCCCGCTCGTGCGCCGTATCACCGAGGCGGCTTACCATGAGCTCGAACCGGTCAGGCGCAAGCTTGAAGCCATGATCCCGGCCAACCCGCGCATGCAAGAGGTCGAGCGTCAGTACGAAATCATCGTCAAGGCCTGGGTCGGCAAGATGGAGCGCCTCGGCTTGGTCGTCAAAGGGCTGTGGCTCGTGGATTTCGACACCGGCGACGGTTACATCTGCTGGAAATTTCCGGAGCTGAAGCTTGGGCACTACCACGGTTACCACGAAGGCTTCGGGGGCAGACGGCCTTTGCGCGAGATCATCGAAGAACTCGACCCGGACTGGGCGCACCTGTAGGCATTCAGTCCCGCGCGCCCGATCTTCGCTATAATCTTGCCCGTTTTTCCGATTCCCGCTGCCTGGGCAGACCCATGGAGCTGATACGCGGCCTGCACAATCTGACATCCCGCCACCTGGGCTGTGTGGCGACCATCGGCAACTTCGATGGCGTGCATCTCGGGCATCAGGCGGTCATCGGTCAGCTCGCCGAGAAGGCGCAGGCGTTGAGCTTGCCCACGCTGGTCATGCTGTTCGAGCCGCAGCCGGCGGAGTTCTTCGCGCCCGACAAGGCGCCGGCGCGCCTGACCCGCTTGCGCGAGAAATGCCTGGCGCTGCGTCGCTACTCGGTCGATCGTGTGCTGTGCGTGCGCTTCGATGAGGCCTTCGCCAGCATGGAGCCGGAGACCTTTGTGCGCCGCGTGCTCGTACAGGGCCTGGGTGTGCGCCATCTGGTGGTGGGCGATGACTTTCGTTTCGGCAAGAATCGGCGTGGCGATTTCGGGTTCTTGCGCCGAGCGGGTTCGCAAAACGACTTCCAGGTGGTGAACATGCACACCGTGAGCATCGATGGCGCGCGCGTCAGCAGTACGCGGGTGCGCGAGGCGCTGGCCGCCGGCGATCTCGCCACGGCGGAAAAGCTCTTGGGGCGGCCCTATCGCATGAGCGGGCGCGTCGGCCACGGCAACAAGCTTGGCCGACGCATGGGCATGCCCACCGCCAACATCCACGTGCACCGCAAGCTCACACCTATTAATGGCATTTTCGTGGTCGAGGTCTTCGGGCTCGACGCCGAGCCGCTCGCAGGCGTGGCGAACGTCGGGACACGCCCGACGGTCGATGGCACTCGCACGCTGCTGGAGATCCACCTGCTCGATTTCAAGGGCGGTATTTACGGTCGTTACCTGAGTGTGAATTTTCTGCGCAAGCTGCGCGACGAGGAGAAGTTCGATTCCATCGACGCGCTCACGCAGCAGATGTTCGCCGATGCCGACAATGCGCGTGTCTTTTTCCGGGATTACCACCCGCAGAAGGCGCGACATGGTAAGGGACATGTCGCCTGATGGCTGAAAAAAAAGACAAGGTCGCCGCGAAAGATTATAAGGAGACGCTCAATCTCCCGCGCACAGCCTTCCCCATGAAGGCCAATCTGGCCCAGCGCGAGCCCGAAATGCTCTCGCGCTGGCAGGCGATGGACGTCTACGGCAAACAGCGCGCCGCCCGCAAAGGGCAGCCGCTGTATGTCTTGCACGACGGTCCTCCCTACGCCAACGGCGACATCCATATCGGCCATGCCGTCAACAAGGTGTTGAAGGACATGGTCATCAAGTCGAAAGCGCTCGCCGGTTTCGATACCCCCTACGTTCCGGGGTGGGACTGCCACGGTTTGCCGATTGAGCTCGCAGTGGAAAAGAAGATTGGCAAGCCCGGCGAGCAGGTCGATCCGTTCGAGTTTCGCGGTGTGTGCCGCAGCTACGCCCGCGAGCAGATGGAACGCCAGCGCGAGGACTTCAAGCGCCTCGGCGTGTTCGGCGACTGGGATCACCCCTATCTGACGATGGACTTTGCCTTCGAGGCCGGGATCGTGCGCGCGCTCGGGCGGGTCGTAGCGGGCGGTCACGTGTACAAAGGTTACAAGCCGGTGCATTGGTGCGCGGATTGCGGCTCGGCGCTGGCCGAGGCCGAGGTCGAGTATGTGGACAAGACTTCACCGGCCATCGACGTGCGTTTCGCCGTCGTCGACGAGACGCAGTTCCTGGCCCGTTGCCAGCATGCCCCGGGCCGCGACCACGAAGGCGAGGGCCCGATCGCCGTCATCATCTGGACCACCACACCCTGGACGTTGCCGGCCAATCATGCGGTCGCGCTCAATCCGGCGCTCGATTACGTGCTGGTGCAGCTGACCATCGACGGTCACCATGAGCGCTGGCTGCTCGCCGACGCGCTCATGAAAGACGCCATGCTGCGTTATGGTATCGACGACTATCGAGTCATCGCGTACTGTCGCGGCGCCGAGCTGGAGGGGCTCTTGCTGCGGCATCCGTTTTATGATCGCGAGGTCCCGCTGATCCTCGGCGAGCACGTCACCACCGAGGCCGGCACCGGTGCCGTGCACACCTCCCCCGGTCACGGTCTCGACGACTACCTCATGGGGGTGAAGTACCATCTGCCGATCGACAACCCCGTCGGCGACGACGGCAAGTTTGTCGACGGCACCGAGCTCTTTGCCGGCGAGCATGTCTCCGAGGCCAACGATCACGTCATCGAAGTGTTGAAGACGCGCAGCGCGCTGGTGCATGCCGAGGCCTTCGCGCACAGCTATCCGCACTGCTGGCGCCATCACACGCCGATCATCTTTCGCGGAACCTCGCAGTGGTTTATCTCCATGGAGAATCTGCGCGCGGCGGCGCTTCGCGCGATCGCCGACACGCGCTGGATCCCGCAATGGGGCGAGGCACGCATCGAAGGCATGGTGCAGAACCGCCCGGACTGGTGCATCTCGCGCCAGCGCGCCTGGGGCGTGCCGATCACGCTGTTCGTGCACAAGGAGACCGGCGCGCTGCACCCGCGCACCGATCTTTTTATGGAAGATATCGCCCGGCGCGTGGAGCAGAAAGGCATCGATGCCTGGTTCGAGCTTGATACCAAGGAACTTGTCGGCGATCAGGCCAGCGAATACGAGAAGATCACCGACATCATCGATGTCTGGTTCGAGTCCGGGGTCACGCACGTGTGTTTGCTTGAGCCTCGCGAGGGCTGGCATCCGGCGGGGATGTATCTGGAGGGCTCCGACCAACACCGGGGATGGTTCCAGTCCTCGTTGCTGACGGCAGTGGCGATCTACGGGCACGCGCCTTATCGCGAGGTGCTGACTCACGGCTTCACCGTCGATGCCCAGGGCATGAAGATGTCGAAGTCGCGCGGCAACGTGATCGCCCCGCAGGAGGTCATCAAGACCATGGGCGCGGACGTGCTGCGCGCCTGGGTCGCCGCCACCGATTACCGGACCGAGATGAGCATCTCGCCGGAGATCTTGAAGCGCATGGCCGATTCCTACCGCCGCATAAGAAATACAGCCCGCTACCTGCTGGCCAATCTCAATGGTTTCGACCCGAAGGATGCCTTGCCGGTGGATCAGCTGCTGGCACTGGACCGCTGGGCGCTCGACACCACGCGGCGCCTGCACCAGGAGATCGTGCGCCTTTACGAGGATTACAGCTTCCATCAGATCTATCAGAAGGTGCATCAGTTCTGCGTGCTCGAGATGGGGGCCTTCTATCTCGATGTGTTGAAGGACCGCATGTACACCATGCCAACGGCGAGCCGCGGGCGGCGCTCGGCGCAGACGGTGATGTTTCACATCCTTGAGTCCCTGGTGCGTTGGCTCGCGCCCATGCTGAGTTTCACCGCCGAGGAGATCTGGCAGCACATGCCGGGCGCGCGCAAGGAGTCGGTGTTTCTCAGCACCTGGCACCGGCTGCCCGAAGTCGAGCCGGTCTCCAGCGGCATGGATCTCGCGTTCTGGGATCGCGTGCTCGCAGTGCGCGAGGCGGTGAGTAAGGAGCTAGAGAGGCTTCGCATCGCCGGCGGCATCGGCTCCTCGCTCGACGCCGAGGTCGATCTCTACTGTGACGCCGAGCTGGCCGAGCAGCTAAACCGGCTCGGTGATGAGCTGCGCTTTGCCCTCATCACGTCTTATGCGCGCGTGAATGCCGCTGACGCGCGGCCGGCGGAGGCGTTAGAGACGGATATCAAGGGCTTGTGGCTGACGGTGGCGCCCTCGGATCATCGCAAGTGCATCCGCTGTTGGCACCATCGCGAGGATGTGGGGTCTAACAGCGAGCATCCGGAGATTTGCGCCCGCTGCGTGGAGAATGTCACGGGTGCGGGCGAGGCAAGACAGTACGCCTGATGATCAAGTTCTGGTTGATCGCAGTCGTTATCGTTATCGCTGACCAACTCAGCAAGTTGTGGGCCGTGAAAAGTCTTTTGCGTGGCCCGATTGAGCTCGCGCCATTTCTCAACTTTTACCTGGTGTTCAACAGCGGTGCGGCGTTCGGATTTCTGGATGGTGCCGGCGATTGGGCGCGTCTGCTGTTCGTTGGCATCGCCATTCTCGTGTCGTTCGTCATCATCATGATGGCCAAACGCCTCGGCGCCAATGACGTGCAGGTGCTGATCGGCTTGATGCTGATTCTCGGCGGGGCCATCGGCAATCTCATCGACCGCGTACGCCAGGGCTACGTCGTTGACTTCATCGACTTTCACTACCAGGATTGGCACTGGCCCGCCTTCAATGTCGCCGACTCGGCCATCTCCATCGGCGCGGTGTTGCTCGTCCTCGACGCGCTCGGCATCGGTTTTAGCAAACGTTTCCGCAAGCCCCAGAGCGACGATTACGATCTCTGATCCTCATGCCTTAGCTGTTACTGGATTTACACCCCGGTGTGTTGTTTTGGGAATCAGTTAGCTACACCCGACCGTGCCTTCGGTGTGTCGGGTGCAATCGGTGCAGGCACCG
>CAYGAS010000143.1:0-17912 GCA_964347935.1 uncultured Nitrospiraceae bacterium
GCGCTGTGCGCCCCGAATGCGCTTCGCAGTTGCTGGCGAGTGGCGGTGAAGCCCGCCTCGACGTTGTCGAAGTGTCGAAGCACCGTCGAGAGCGACTGCGTCCCGAAACCGGGAATTCGATGCAGAGTCAGCCAGCAGCGCAGTGCGTTCGATGCCCTCGAGGAGCTCGGCCCGTTTACGGTCGTGACGATCAACCCCGCTAACAGCGACGGCGTCGATGAGGGTACCGTGTTGCGAATCATGCGCAACGCGGGCAAACGCCGCGATCCGGTGACGCGCAGGAAGTATACGCTCCCGCCGGAGGAGTCTGGCCTGCTGATGGTGTTTCGAAGTTTTGAGAACCTTAGCTTTGCTTTGGTGATCAACGCCATACAGCCGGTACATATTCACGACGACGTCATCACGCCCTAAACAACTACGACGTTGCCGGTCGGCTGCGACCGGACACTGCAGGGACGGACGTGACTCCGCACGCACTGCGCTGCTGGCTGACTCTGCATCGAATTCCCGGTTTCGGGACGCAGTCGCTCTCGACGGTGCTTCGACACTTCGACAACGTCGAGGCGGTCTTCACCGCCACTCGCCAGCAACTGCGAAGCGCATTCGGGGCGCACAGCGCGCTGATTGACCAGATTCTCGCGGGTACCGATCGCGAGCGACTGGCCGGCGACCTCGATTGGCTTGCCCGGCCCGATCACCATCTGTTGACCTGCCTCGACCCCCACTACCCCCGGCTGCTGCGGGAAATTGCGCGACCTCCCATGCTGCTGTTTGTCGCCGGCGACAAGGAATTGCTCGGGCGGGCGCAACTGGCGATGGTCGGGAGCCGCAATCCGACTGCGGGCGGCATAGAAAACGCCCATGCCTTCGCCCAGACACTTGCGCAGGCAGGCCTGGTGGTCACGAGCGGGCTGGCACTCGGCATCGATGGCGCCGCGCATCGAGGCGCGCTCGATGCCGGCGGCCGCAGCATTGCCGTGCTGGGTTCAGGGCTCGACCGCATCTACCCCGCGCGCCACGTCGAGCTGGCAAGCCGGCTGTTGCGACACGGGGCCCTGGTCTCCGAGTTTCCTTTGGGCACGGCGCCCAAAGCGGAGAATTTCCCGCGGCGTAACCGCATCATCAGCGGACTCAGTCTCGGCACCTTGGTGGTCGAGGCTGCAGCGCAGAGCGGCTCGCTGATCACTGCGCGCTGTGCGGCCGAACAGGGGCGCGAAGTGTTCGCCATTCCCGGTTCCATACATTCACCGCTTGCGCGCGGCTGCCATGCGTTGCTGCGCGAGGGCGCAAAGCTGGTAGAGAGCGCGCATGACATCATCGAGGAGTTGGGACCCCTGGCCGCACTGGCCACGCCAGCGTTTGCCGACGCCGAACAGTCCGCGTTCGTACCCGATGATCCGCTGCACACAGCACTGTTGACGCACATCGGTCACGATCCGATAAGCGTAGATGCCTTGGTTGAACGCAGCGGATTGACGGCGCATTCTATTTCCTCCATCCTTGTCGAAATGGAGTTGCTAGGGATCATCGCAGCTTGTCCTGGCGGTAAGTACATGCGCACCTGAGGAATAAGGGACGATTGATGAAAGAAAATGTGTTCGATGTCTTGATGTATCTGTTCGAGAACTACATGGATGATGATCCAGAGATCAGCCAGGACCAGGAGACCTTGAGCAGCGAGCTCGCGCAGGCGGGTTTCCGTAAGGGCGAAATCAGCAAGGCGTTCACGTGGCTCGAAGGTCTCGCGGACCTGCGCCAGCAGGATGCCGCGTGGCAGCAGCAAGTCGTGGGCGCGCTGCGCCACTATTCCGAGCAGGAGAAGGCAAAGCTGAGCTCGGCATGCCGGGGATTTCTCATGTCAATGGAGCAAAGCGGGGTGCTTGAGCCCAAGACGCGCGAGATGGTGATCGACCGGGTGATGGCGCTAGATGCAGAGGAAATTGAGCTCGAGCACCTCAAATGGATCATATTGTTGATTCTCTTTAATCAGCCGGGCCAGGAGCAGGCCTATAGCATTGTCGAGGATATGGTATTCGACTACTCGCCCCGATCGCTGCACTGAGTCATAGTTCCCGTTTATCGCTGCGTTCTGTGACGTCAGCCGCTTCAGACTTGACAAACCACACGGTTTATCGTGGACAATGCGCCCCGCAGATGCTTGGGATAGCGGCACTGCGCAGGCTTGCGCGGATAATCTATCCTTATAGTCATGCTGCCGGTACCGGTTGCCGGCAACTGAGGGTTGGTTAACAAATACGTTCGCGCTTGCGTGAACAAAGCTGCACAGGATATTCAAGGTCGATGGCAAAAAACCTGATCGTTGTTGAATCGCCAGCAAAGGCCAAGACGATGACCAAATACCTTGGTCAGGAGTTTACTGCGCTTGCCTCATACGGGCATGTGCGCGATCTCGTGCCCAAACAGGGTGCCGTCGACACCGACAATGACTTCGCCATGAAGTTCGAGTTGATAGAGAAGAACAAGAAACATGTCGATGCGATCACCAAGGCGATGAAACGGGCCGACACGCTGTATCTGGCCACGGACCCCGATCGCGAGGGCGAGGCCATTTCCTGGCATCTGTGCGAGATCCTGCGGGAACGGGGCGCGCTGGATGGCAAGCCGGTGCATCGGGTGGAGTTTTACGAGATCACCAAGCAGGCGATCCAGGAGGCCATACGACAGCCGCGCGATTTGTCTGCCAACCTGATCAATGCGCAGCAGGCGCGCCGTGCCCTGGATTATCTGGTGGGCTTCAATCTGTCGCCGCTACTTTGGAAAAAAGTGCGTCGCGGGCTGTCGGCCGGGCGCGTGCAAAGCCCGGCGCTGCGAATGATTGTGGAGCGCGAGCAGGAAATCGAGCGCTTCAAGGCACGCGAGTACTGGACCATCGAGGCCGACATCAAGGCCAAGGACAAGGGCTTCGTCGCCAAACTCACGCATTTTGGTGGCGAAAAGCTCGATCAATTTGCCATTGCCAGCGAGGAGCGCGCCAAGGAGGTCGAGGAGGTACTGCGCAAGCAGGCGCAGGGCAAACTTCTGGTGAGCTTGGTCGACAAGAAGCAGCGAAAGCGCAACCCCGCCCCGCCCTTCACCACCTCTACCCTACAGCAGGAAGCTTCTCGCAAGCTCGGCTTCAGTGCCCAACGTACGATGCGAGTCGCGCAACAACTGTACGAGGGCGCAGACATTGACGGCGAGACGGTCGGTCTGATCACGTACATGCGTACCGACTCGGTGAATCTGGCGGCAGAGGGGGTGCGCGAGATTCGCGAGCTCATCAAGCAACGTTACGGGGAGGAGAACCTTCCCGAAGGTCCGCAGGTATACAAGAACAAGTCAAAGAACGCGCAGGAAGCACATGAGGGCATTCGTCCGACGTCGGCGCAGCGCACGCCCGATCAGGTCAAGCATTTTCTCAAGCCAGATCAATTGCGGCTGTACGAGCTGATCTGGAAACGCACCGTCGCCTGCCAGATGATCCATGCCACCTTAGATACCGTGGCGATCGACTTGGAGGCAGGGCCCGGTAACGTTTTTCGCGCCACCGGTTCGACTGTGATTAATCCGGGTTTTATGACCGTTTACCAGGAAGGTCGTGACGACGCGGGAGGCGAAGACGATCAGTCGTTTCTGCCGGCGTTGGCGAAGGGTGAACAGGTCAAACTGAAGAAGATTCACGGCGAGCAACACTTCACAGAGCCGCCCCCCCGCTACACCGAGGCGAGCCTAGTCAAGGCGCTCGAAGCCTACGGCATCGGCCGGCCATCGACCTATGCGTCGATCATTTACACCCTGGTTCAGCGCGAATATGTGACGCTGGAGAAACGTCGGTTCAGCCCGACTGACGTGGGGCGGGTCGTGAACAAATTCCTTTCGGAGCATTTCCACGATTACGTCGACTACGAATTCACCGCCAGGCTCGAGGATGATCTCGATGCTATCTCGCGCGGGGAAAAGGCGTGGCAGCCTTTGTTGAAGGAATTTTGGCGTGACTTCAAGGGCCAAGTCGACGCCAAAGAGCACGTCGAGCGGCCGGGTGTAGAAATGCTGGAAGAAAAGTGTCCCAAGTGTGGGCAGGCCCTAGCAAAACGCCTGGGACGCAACGGCTACTTCATCGGTTGTACGGGCTATCCGGGCTGCGACTACACGCGCAACATCGATGAGGCGGCCGGCAGCAACAACGAGCCACAAATCGTCGAAGACCGTGAATGCCCGAAGTGCGGCTCGAATTTAGTGATAAAGCGCGGGCGCTACGGCAAGTTCATCGGTTGCGGCGGCTACCCTAATTGCAACTACATGGAGCCGCTGGAAAAGCCTGAGGACACGGGGGTGGGCTGTCCTGAGTGCCGCGAAGGCTCGATGCTCAAGCGCAAGTCGCGTTACGGCAAGGTCTTCTATTCATGCTCGCGATATCCTGACTGCAAGTATGCCGTGTGGAATCTGCCGTTGGCCGGCAGCTGTCCCAAGTGCGGACACGGTATGTTGACGATCAAGACCACCAAGCGGCGTGGCACTGAGAAAGTGTGCCCACAGAAGGAGTGCGATTACGCCGAGCCGTTCGAGCAGGCGATGATGAACTAACCGTGTTCGGTAGTCGGCGTACCGTGCGCGCACGAGCGACGAGACTAGCGTGCATGCTTATTATTAGTAGCTTTGGGAAAACCCGGCGTTTTTTTGCAGCCGCCGCCCTGGCCGGTGCGCTCGCAGGCTGCGCCGGGCCCGCCGGCATCGGTAAGCCGCTTTCATGGTCCGCCCTTCCCGGTTGGCACGAGGGCCAGCAAGCGCAGGCCTGGTCGGCCTTGCAGCGAAGCTGTCAGCGTCTCGCCCATACAGACGTCCACTGGCAGTCCATTTGCCTGGCGGCCGAAGGTCTAGCGTCACCGGACGACGCGAGCGCACGCGCTTTTTTTGAACGGCACTTTAGGCCCCACAAAGTCGCGGGCGAGGACGGCAAGCGCAAGGGTCTGGTGACTGGCTATTACGAGCCGCTGCTCGAGGGCAGCCTGGCGCGCACCGAGCGCTTCCGTTATCCAATCTACCAGCGCCCGGACAATCTGCTGACTGTCGATCTGGGTGCGCTTTACCCCGAGCTCCATGGTCGACCCGTGCGTGGGCGTTTGCAGGGCGGCCGCATCGTGCCTTACTTCAGTCGCGCCGAGATCGACAACGGCTACGCGCCCCTTGCAGGCAACGAGATTGCCTGGGTCGACGATCCGGTGTCGTTGTTTTTTCTGCATGTCCAAGGCTCCGGGCGCATACGCTTAGCGAACGGCGAGATCCTGGCGGTGGGTTACGCCGATCAGAACGGCCACCCGTATGTCTCGATTGGCAGGCGCCTGCGCGAGCTAACGGGCCTCGAAGCGGAGGAGGTGAATCTTTACAGCATTCGCCACTGGCTCGAGATGAATGGCGACGCGGCCGAGGAGCTGCTGCACAGCAATCCGAGCTACATCTTCTTTACCGTTCGCGACTCAACCTTGCCGGGGCCGCTCGGTTCCTTACAGGTGCCCCTGACGGCTGAGCGCAGTGTGGCCGTCGACCGCAAGTACATACCGCTCGGTGTGCCGCTGTGGTTGGACACGACGCTGCTCAAGGACGGACCCACCTACCGGCGTCTCGTGTTGGCGCAAGACACGGGCGGCGCCATCAAGGGGCCGTTGCGCGTGGATGTTTACTTTGGCCAGGGCACGGAGGCAGAGCGCCTGGCGGGACGCATGCGCGAGCAGGGCCGCATTTACGTGCTGCTGCCCACGCAAGCGCGCACGGCGCGCGAGCAGCGGTGACAAAACGCGGCACCTGTAGCGTGGGGCACAGGTTCGGCACCGCCTTAACGATCGGTGGAAGTCGCCTCGGCGTCGCCCGTATCGACACGCAACATCGCCAGTAACTCCTCACCCACCACTTGCCGGCGCCAGCCCTTGAGTAGCGGACCCCGCGTGTCACCGCGCACGAGTGCCTGCACATCCTTGCGGCTGGCAATAAACGTCGAATTCAACCCCAGCTTGCGCGCACACGCACGCAGATGCTCAAGCACGCGCTCGTAAAGCGCCAGCTGCCGTGCACTCAAGGGCGTCGAGGCCTTCCACAACGCGATGGCTGGGTCCGAGGGTGCCCGCGCAATCTGCTCGATCAGAGCATCGCCCCATCGTTTGGCACTCTTTGGTGCGAGCCCCCTGATGCCCGAGAGCTGCTGCACGCGGTGCGGACGTACGCGCGCCAGCTCCAGCAGCACGGCATCATGTAGTATCCAATTGCGTGGGCGGTTCAGTGTTCGCGCCGTTTGCTCGCGCCAACAGGCGAGCGCAGCCAACACCTGCTGCCCGGCTGCCGGCAACAGGTGGCCCTGTTTGATGCGGGTGTAGGCATTCGCTGGGTCATTGCGATAAAGCTCGGCGTCAGTCAGGCGCACACACTCCTCGGCGAGCCATTCGCTGCGCCCGAGCTCTGCCAATTTCCCCATCAGGAGTGGATAGATGTCGCGAAGATAACGCACATCCTCTTCGGCATAGCGCAACTGCGCTGCGGTCAGCGATCGCCTGGACCAGTCCGTGCGGGTGGCATGTTTCTCGAGTTTGATGGCAAGCAACGACTCGACCAGCGCGGCGTAGCTCGTTTGGTCCTCGTAGCCTACGAGCGCCGCGGCGATCTGGGTATCGAATATCGGTGTTGGCGCCGCGCCGCGCACGTCATAGAACAACTCCAAATCCTGGCGGGCAGCGTGAAATACCTTCAGTACGTCCGGTTCATAAACGACATCGAGTAGCGAATCAAAGTGTGTCAGCGCCAGCGGATCCACGGCGATCACTGCCGAGGGTGTCGCCAGTTGAATCAAGCACAACTTCGCATAATACGTACGCTCGCGCACAAACTCGGTATCTAATGCAATCCACGGTTCCGATCGTAGCTCGCGACAAAGGCCTTCGAGCTCGGATTGATGGCGTATGAAGTGATCGAACATGCAACGAGTTTATCGCAAGCGGGGTTGGCGAGCAGGCCAATTGGCTGCAGAGTGCCATCGCCACAGCGCAGCATGGGTTGTCAAAGGGCCTTTTTTGCGCCACCCTTTGTGGAACAGAGTTTGGCACGCGAGCACGTATGGCGGTTTACAGTGGCTTGCGTCTTCCTTGTATCGGTCTCATGCGTATTCACATCCTCGGAATCTGCGGCTCCTTTATGGCAGGGCTGGCCGTGTTGGCACGGGCGCTCGGCCATGACGTGAGCGGCTCGGACAGCGCGGCGTATCCGCCGATGAGCACGCAACTCGAGGCGGCGGGCATCCAAGTCTGCAATGGCTATGCGCCGGAGCATCTCACCCCGGCACCCGATGTCGTCATCATCGGCAATGCCCTGTCCCGCGGCAACGCGGAGGTGGAAACCGTGCTCGAGCGCGGACTGCGATACATCTCCGGCGCGCAATGGATTGCCGAGAATGTCCTTCAAGGGCGCTGGGTGGTGGCCGTGGCCGGTACACACGGCAAGACCACGACCGCAAGCATGGTCGCCTGGATACTGGAGCATGCGGGACGTTGCCCGGGGTTTCTGATCGGTGGGGTGCCGCAGAACTTCGGTATCTCTGCCAGGCTTGGCGAGGCCCCCTACTTTGTGATCGAGGCCGACGAGTACGATACGGCGTTTTTCGACAAGCGATCGAAGTTCCTGCATTACCGCCCGCGCACGGTGGTGTTGAACAACCTCGAGTTTGACCATGCGGACATCTTTGAGAATCTTGATGCGATCAAGCGACAGTTCCATCACCTCGTGCGTACCGTGCCCGCCTCCGGCTTGCTCGCGGTCAATGCCGCCGACCCGAACTTGGGAGAGGTGTTGAAATTAGGCTGTTGGACACCAGTGGACTATTTCGAAGACGCAAACCACTGGTCGCTGGCGCCGCGCGGCAACGACGGCCGGGCATTTACCATCCTTGCAAAGGGCGAGCCGCAAGCGCAGGTGCAATGGGATCTGTTCGGCCGCCACAATATGGTGAACGCGCTCGCGGCCGTGGTCGCAGCGCGCCACACAGGGGTGGAGGTGGCGAGCAGTGCGGCAGCGTTAGCCGCGTTCCAAAACGTTAAGCGACGTTTGCAGGTGCGCGGTCTTGCCCGCGGCATTACCGTCTATGATGACTTTGCTCATCATCCCACGGAGATCGCAGCAAGCCTGCAGGCGTTGCGCGCGCGCGGCGGCGGGCGAATCTACGCGGTACTGGAGCTGCGCTCAAACAGCATGCGAATGGGGGTGCACCGGGCGGCACTGCCTGCGGCATTGAGCACGGCGGATCGGATATTGATTCTGCAACCGCCAGCGCTCGGCTGGGACCTGAGCGCTGTCACGGCCACGTTTGCAGGGCGAGCACAGATTTTCCCTTCCGTGGAAAAAATTATCGGGGCATTGATGACGGAACTGCGCGAGTCGGATCAGGTCTTGATCATGAGCAATGGCGATTTCGGTCGTATCCATGAGTCGCTGCTCGAGTGCCTGCGCGCATGACTGAGCTTGCCCTGTTTCCATTGCATACCGTGCTGTTTCCCGAAGGGAGGCTGGGGCTGCGCGTTTTTGAGAAGCGCTACATGGACATGGTCAGTGTGTCCATGAAGACAGCGGAGCCTTTCGGTGTATGTCTTATTCGCAGTGGCAAGGAGGTGGGTCAGGCGGCCGAACCGCACGCAATCGGCACAGCCGGTCACATCATCGAATGGGACATGACGCAGGCGGGAATCCTGCAAATTAGCGTACGCGGCGGACGACGTTTTCGCGTGCAGCGTGCGCTCACCCGCCCCGATCAACTGATCATGGGCGAGGTCGAGTTCCTGCCCGAAGAGCGCGCCGAGGCATTGCCCGCCACCCACGGCGACTTGCGCGATTTGCTGGCCAAGATCCTCGAACAAAGCGGGGAGCACAGCTACCCGCCGCCGGTCAAACTGGACGATGCGACCTGGGTGGCCTATCGTTTGGCGGAGCTCTTGCCCTTGCCGAGCGCGCTCAAGCAGCAGGTGCTGGAGCAATCCGGGGCAGCGTCTAAGCTCGACCTGCTAGCGGCCGCCATAGCGGCTGCGCGCGAAGACGCCGTATAGCGAGACGGCGACGGGAGTATCGGAGCGGTAATACCGTAGAGGGTATTACCTTTTTTACTAAAAACACACTGGGAGTTCGATGCATGCGATTACTAGTCGGGTTATTTGTGTTGGCGTTGTACCTGATGCCCGCTTCGGGCGCTGCGCAATATGAAGCGGGCAAGCATTATGTGAAGCTGCCACCCGGTGCGCAGGCGGTCAGCGGTAACAAGGTCGAAGTACGGGAGTTTTTCTGGTATGGCTGTCCCCATTGCTATCGACTCGAACCCTATCTCGACGCTTGGCTTAAAAAGATTCCTGCAGATGTGACTTATGTCCGTACTCCAGGTGTCGCGCGTAGATGGTTGCCGCATGCGCAGGCCTTCTATACTTTCGAGGCCTTGGGCATCACTGAGCAGGTGCACAAGGATTTCTTTGATGCCATTCATAAAAAGGGAGAGAAGCTTGATTCCGAAGAGAGCCTGGTGCAGTTTCTCGCTGCTTACGGCGTCGACGCTACCAAGGTTCGCGATCGCTACAACTCTTTTGGCGTGCGCACAAAGGTCGAGAACGCCAAAAAGCTGAACTTCCTTTACGCCATTGCGTCCGTTCCGGCTATCACCATTGACGGGCGCTACAAGACCGATGTAAGCATGGCCGGCGGTCCACAGCAGTTGCTGGCTCTCATCGATTACTTGGTGGAACAATCGCGTCGGGAACGCCAGCGCGCGCAGAGTGGCAAACAATAATCAGCCCTCTGGCGCGCCCCTCCCACAAAGGGAAGGGAGTGATCGCCAGCGATAGAATCGGTGCTCGTATGCAGCGTTGTGTGTGGGGCCCGTCGGAACCGTTTCTCAACAAATCACAAGCGCCAGCTTTTGGGCGAAGATGTTTTCGTGGAAACTTTGATGCAAGCGGCGATCCAAAAGCGGCACACAAACCTGACGCGAGAAGCAATTCCCCTGCATTCGTGGGAGCGGATTGGAAGAGGGTGTGGCGCGCCCTAGAGGATTCGAACCTCTGACCTTTGGCTCCGGAGGCCAACGCTCTATCCAACTGAGCTAAGGGCGCGTGAGGGCAAGGATACCGAGCGTCGGAATGAGCGTCCATGGTATGTCGCGGGCGCGCCCGTCAGCGATGCCGCGAGGCTGTTGCGCGGGTTGGGCCGGATTGCGATATACTGTGCCGCCGTTTGACATGTTTTGGGTCCCGTCGCCAGGCGGGGGTAAAAGCTAATCTTTGGTGAGGAAGCGATTGATTATGAGTCACGTCAGTGATGGCGAGTTCTGGAAAAGATTTTCCATCCTGGTAGGGGCGTTGGCGGCCCTGACCTTTGTGCTGTTCGTAATGGCACAGATCATGGGATCCATGGTGAAAAGGGAACCGAACGAACAGGCCAAGGCGGCCGAGAAGGCGCTCGCCGAGCGCATTGCGCCAGTGGGCCAGCTAATGCTCGCAAGCGGCAGCGGCCAGAAGGTGATGAACACGCTGGTTCCCGCCGCCAATGCCGCCGGCAGCGGCGAATCGACATATAAGACGAGTTGCGCCGCCTGTCACGTTGCCGGTGTTGCCGGGGCGCCCAAGTTTGGCGACAAGCCGGCGTGGAAGGATCGCATCGCCCAGGGCAAGGACACGCTGTATGAGCATGCGCTTAAAGGATTTCAGGGCAAGGCTGGTTTCATGCCGGCGAAAGGCGGCAACGCCGCGTTGCCGGATGAGGAGGTCAAAGCCGCGGTTGACTATATGGTTAATGCGGCCCAGTAACACACACGCAAAGATCGACTGCGAGAAAAAGCGGCCCCGAGCCGCTTTTTCTTTCTGCGGGAGTTATCCCCGTGTAGCGCCTCTTTTCAGACACGCTGGCGCAAGGGGCAGGTCTTCGTGCAGCACCTGTCGGCTTGCCGGGCGCATGCGTTGCCAGGTTGGCGTGCTTTGTGCACCGAAAATAGCGTTTCGGCACTTGATCCTCGCGCGTTGAGTATTAGTATTGAGAGAATGTGCAAGCATCAATACGGGGACAACCTGTTCGACGGAGGATAGAACCATGGCGGCAAAGAAAAAGGGCAAACGGGCGAAGAAAGGGAAGCGGACGAAGAAGGCCCGCAAAGTCACACGACGGAAGCCGGTGGCGCGCAAGAAGGTGAGTAAGAAGGTCCGCAAGAAAGTCGCGAAGAAGACTCGCCGCAAGGCGGCGAAAAAGACAAGCAGAAAAGTCGCCAAGAAGGGCGCGAAGAAGGCCCGCAAGAAAGTCGCGAAGAAGAAGAAGGTAGCACGGCGTACGAAGGCCACGGCGAGAAAGAAAACCGCCAAGGTGGTGCGGCCACCGGTGGCGGCAGTGCCGGTCGCACCCATTGCCCGACCGTCGGCACCGCCGGTATCGGCGGGCGAGGAACGCATCGGCGTCGTGACGCATTACTACACCCATCTGTCAGTGGCGGTGGTCGAGCTCGAACCCGGTGCCACCTTGCACGAGGGCGAGCTTATCCACATCAAGGGGCACACCTCCGATTTCATCCAGCCGGTTGAATCAATGGAGATTGACCATGTGCACGTCCAGGAGGCAAGCGTTGGCCAATCATTCGGTCTCAAGGTGAGGGAGCATGCCCGGGAGCACGATGTCGTCTATCGGGTGAAGTCGTTTTGATTACTCGAGTTGTCTAGCAGTAAAAGGCCCGCGTATGCGGGCCTTTTGTTTGCGGCGAGGCGGCGGCCGTCGGCAAGAACGCGCATTGCTCACAAACCGAGGCGCACGCGATCAAGTGAACGGTACTGTATGGCTTCCGCCATATGGGCTGTCGCGATTTGTTCATCACCCGCGAGATCGGCGATGGTGCGAGTGACCTTGAGCACGCGATGATAGGCGCGAGCGCTCAAGCCCAACCGCGCCATCGCCTGCTCCAGGAAGGCGCGCACCTGCTCGCTGAGCGCGCACACCTTTTCTATCTGTTTGTTGCTTAGCGCATGATTGGGACAACCGCTGCGCTCGAGCGCGCGGGCGCGCGCCGCTTCCACGCGCCGTTGCACCACGCTCGAGCTTTCCCCCTGTAGGCGCTCTTTGCGCAGCAACTGCCCGCGCGGCACCGCCGGCACCTCGACGTGCATATCGATGCGATCCAACAATGGGCCTGACACCCGGCTGCGATACTGTCTTATGCGATCTGGGGAGCAATGACAGCGCCCCGATCCGTCGCCGAGATAGCCGCACGGACAGGGGTTCATGGCCGCTACCAATTGAAATCGGGCCGGAAACTCTACATGACGAGCAGCACGTGATATGTTGATCGTTCCCGACTCTAACGGCTCACGCAACACCTCGAGCACACGCCGGTCAAACTCGGGCAGCTCGTCGAGGAACAATGCACCACCGTGAGCGAGGGAGATCTCGCCGGGCCGCGGATGGCTGCCGCCGCCCACCAGCGCGACCGCCGAGGCTGTATGGTGCGGTGAGCGAAATGGACGTTGCTTCCATGTTTTCAACGAGAAGCCCTTGCCGGCGATCGACTGAATGGCCGCGGTCGCCAGCGCCTCGTCGTCATCCATCCTAGGCAAGATGCTTGGCAGCCGGCTTGCCAACATGGTCTTGCCGGTGCCTGGCGGGCCGATCAGCAGCAGGCTGTGGCCCCCAGCGGCGGCGATCTCAAGGGCTCGCTTAGCATGGTGTTGACCGACGATGTCGCTCAGGTCGGTGGCCTCCTCATCACTGTGTTTCGCCTCCTCAAGCACGTGCGGTCTGAGGGTGGCGCCGTCACGCAGATGCGCCGTGACCTCGAGCAAATGGGCCGCACCCATGACCTTTGCGCCACGTGCCAGTGCCGCCTCGTCAGCGTTGCTCGCGGGTAGGATGAGCGTGCGATCGGCCTTGCGGGTTTCCAGCGCGACCGTCAGGGCTCCGCGAATCGGCCGCAGCTTGCCGGTGAGGGCGAGCTCGCCAACAAACTCGAAGCCATCCAGATTCTTGCCGGGCACTTGCCCCGACGCGGCGAGCACGCCGATTGCTATTGGCAAGTCAAAGCGGCCGCCTTCTTTGGGGAGGTCGGCCGGGGCGAGGTTGATAGTGATGCGGCGCGCGGGAAACTCAAAGCGCGCATTCAACAGCGCGCTGCGGACCCGGTCCTTGCTTTCTTTTACTGCCGCTTCCGGCAGACCGACGATGGACAAGTTGGGCAGCCCGGGGGCGAGATGCACTTCCACCGTTACCGGCAGCGCATCGATACCTATCTGGGCGCGACTGTGTACCACAGCCAGCGACATGCACCCCTCCTGTGGGCTGGTGGCACGCCCGTTCGCTTATTCGCTCGGCAGCCGTTGTTCGAGTATGGCGATTTTCTTTTCCAGTTCCTGCAGTTTCTGGCGAGTGCGCGCGAGCACTGCTTCCTGCACCTCGAGCTCCTCGCGCGTCACCAGATCCAGACGATCGAGCACCGACTGCAGCGCTGCCCGCAGATTGCTGCTGGAATCGGCAGCAAGCGGTTGCGGCAGAACCCGGTTGACGGCGGCCGCGATCTCGTCGAGCAGTTTCTGGCTGAACATGGCGTGCCCGGATTATAAACGATCTGGTGCCCCCGGGAGCGTGCGCTTGCCAGTGCCCTGCCCTGGTGCAGCCAGGAGGCACTACCCACCATCATGGTGCACACGTGCGTGGCGGCCGCTGGGCATGGCGTCCTAAGCTGCTGTTTTTCTTTCACTCGTCTCCTTGGCACGGGACCTGCTAACGGGCAAGGCACGGTTCCCAACCGCCGCACGGTGGGATGCAGGGCCGTCAATTGCTAGCAAGCCTACGAGGAGATCAGTAATGAAATTGATCACGGCAATCATCAAGCCGTTCAAGTTGGACGATGTGCGAGACGCGCTCGCCGAAGTTGGCGTCAAGGGGATTACGGTCACCGAGGTCAAGGGTTTCGGGCGTCAGAAGGGACATACGGAGCTATACCGCGGCGCGGAGTACGTTGTCGATTTTCTGCCCAAGGTCAAGCTCGACATCGCGGTCAGCGACGACATCCTTGAGCAGGTGGTGGAAGCGATTGCGCGCTCAGCCAAGACCGACAAGATCGGTGACGGCAAGATCTTCGTGTTCGACCTCGAGCAGGTGATGCGTATCCGCACCGGGGAGACAGGTAATGACGCCCTTTAAGCAGATTGGAGGAGCCACGACGACGAAGTGTACTAAGCGAAAGCGAAGCCTGGCGACATTACTGCTCTTTGCCGGTGCTTCGCACCCGGCGCTGGCGGCCGACGCGCCTGTCTTGAGTGCCGGTGACACCGCCTGGATGCTGACGGCGACGGTCTTGGTGCTGTTCATGACTATACCCGGGCTGTCGCTTTTCTACGCGGGTATGGTGCGCGCGAAGAACGTGCTGGCCACGATGATGCAATGTTTCGCCATTACCTGCGTGGTCACGATCCTTTGGGCGCTGTTGGGCTACAGCATCGCTTTCGGCGGCGACGGGACTTGGTGGGGAGGATTGGGCAAGGCCTTTCTGCGCGGCGTGACCGCCGATGCGCTGAGCGGCACGATTCCGGAAACGGTCTTTATGACCTTCCAGATGACCTTCGCCATTATCACCCCGGTGTTGATCGTGGGCGCCTTCGCCGAGCGCATGAAGTTCTCGGCCATGCTGTGGTTCATGGCGGTTTGGCTGCTGTTGGTGTACGCGCCGATCGCCCACTGGGTTTGGGGCGACGGAGGCTGGCTTGGCGGTCGCGGCATACTCGATTTTGCCGGCGGCACCGTCGTGCATATCAACGCGGGCATCGCCGGCCTTGTTGCCGCGTTGGTGCTCGGTCCGCGCAAGGGTTACCCAGGCACCTTGATGCCGCCGCACAACCTGACATTGACGCTCATGGGGGCTGCCATGCTGTGGGTCGGCTGGTTCGGCTTCAATGCCGGCAGCGAGCTGGCCGCCGATGGTGTGGCCGGTATGGCGATGGCGGTGACGCAGATTGCGACCGCCGCGGCGGCGCTGGCGTGGATGTTTTTGGAGTGGGTCAGCCATGGCAAGCCGAGCGTGCTCGGCATTGCCTCCGGCGCCGTTGCCGGCCTGGTTGCCATCACGCCGGCATCAGGAACCGCGGGCCCGATGGGGGCACTGGTGATCGGCGCACTTGCCGGTATCGGTGCCTTTATCGCCGCAGTGAAGGTGAAACGCGCCCTGGGCTACGACGATTCGCTCGACGTCTTCGGCGTGCATGCCGTCGCCGGCATTATCGGTGCCTTGCTAACCGGGGTGTTCTGCGCGCCCGCTCTCGGCGGCGCCGGCTTTGGTGGCGACATACAGAGCATCGGCGCGCAACTGGGCGTGCAGATCATCGGCATCGTGACGACGGTGATTTATACCGGCGTGATGAGCTTCATTATTCTTAAGATCATCGACGCCATCATGGGACTGCGGGTAAGCGCGGAGCAGGAGACGGAGGGACTCGATCTCGCACTGCACGACGAGAAGGGCTATAACTGGTAAGGCACTAAAAAGGCGGGCCAGCGGCCCGCCTTTTTTGCGCAGTCTAATATCGCCGACGGTTTTTACGAAGCCGACATTCGCAGCAGCGGCTGTTGTAAAGGCTTGCCATTCACGCGCAGCTCGCCATTGTTGAATGACACACTGATCCGATAGACCCGTCCGCTGCGCACGAGCATCTTCGTAAAGCTGTTGCGCGAGATGTATGTGGGGTAGGCTTGGTCGACGATTCGGTTCATCACTGCCGGCGTCAGTTTGGCCGCCTCGCGCGATGACAACTGACCCGTGCGCTCAAAACCCTTTACGTCTTCCATAATCGCGGGCGTGAGAATCGCTTTCACCATACTCGGTGGAATCGATAGCTCGCCCCGCCCGCTTAATGCGCGCAACGCGAGAAAAGGATTACCGGCAATGTCGAGGTTGCTGCCATCGAGCACGAGCTTGGCATTACCGGTGAGCTCGCCCTCTTTGGTCTTGAAGCTGAGATTGGTCATCTCGAGCTCAGGCGCCTTTTTCGACAGTGCGGCGATGAGCTTCATCGTTTCTGCCGCCGCCATCATCGATGCCTGTTGCTGCGGCAGGTTGCGCTTCGCAATCTGGTTAGATTGTTGGTTGAATCGCTGTAGTGCCTTGGCGTCGAGCTTGCGCAGCACCAAGCTGAGTTCGCCCGGCCCGTGCTCGTCGGTACCGCTTTTGATCGCCTGCACCCGGTAGTCGACGGTGGCGCTGAGATTGGCGCCGCTCGGTTTGGACCGGGTCGTCAGTCGCAGACCTTTGAGCGCGAAGCCGGGGCCGGCGGAAAGCTCGGCCAGCTGCAGGGTGCTGTTGCCGAACATGTAGCCCGCCATGCCGGCACTGCTGTTGAAGCGGTAGATCAGGTTCTTTAGTGAGAAGTCACCGCGATCGGATGTCAATGACAGTCCCGGTACGCGCAGCTCCATGTTTACTCTTTGCCCGCGGTCGTGAACTGTAATCGTGCTGCTAAGGCCCCGGAAGTTGAGGGCGGTACCGGTCTTTTCCTTGCTCCTGGCCGGCGGTGCCTCGAGGGTGGTTTCGACATTACCGTTGAAATCCACAACCGTGCGTGCCTTTAGCGCTGTCATGGCTCGGGTGAATGCCACGAGTTGCGGTGTGTCCGATCCTTTCTTGGGAACCAGTTTCAACTCGCTGTCGACAAATGCCATCGCCGGCGTCAGCGCAAAGTCACCGCCCAGGATCCGATGGATCGCCACCGGCCCGTGGCTGATGCGGTGAACCATGGAGACCGTGAGCGGCGAGCCCAAGATCGCCATGTTGGTTTCGGCGGTCGAGCTGAGCCATCCGCGCTCGTAACGCTGACTGGAGATCGCGGTGCCGCTCGACAGCTCCTGGACTATGTTCTTATAGGCCTTTTCCGTTTCCATGCCGAACCAGAACGGCAGGGCGGCTGCAGCCGCGACGATCAGGAACAGTACAATGCCAATGATGGTGGCGATTCTTTTCACGCTCATCTCCGTCAGTTTGGGCCTTTAGCTAACACTAAGTATAGGAAAAATATCTGGAGTTCCAGCCCTGGCGCCGGGAATCACTTCGGCTCAAGGGCCTGTTTGAAAAAGCTCGGGGCCGCCAGTGCGGCGTGATGGATCGCCTCGTTGTAATAGCGGGTGGAAAACGCCATTCTCCGGCTTTCGCGAAAGCTGGCCACGGTCGCGGTCTTGGATGCCAGCGTTACGGTCCACCACCCGGAGGGGTAGCTGCATTGCGGGAAATGCAGGGTCGCCCGCCGACGCAGCCCAGCGGCGGCCATGGCCCGGTGTATGCGTTGAATCAACTCAAGGTGGAATAGCGGCGATTCGCTCTGGACCGCGAGAATCCCGTCTGTGGCCAACGCCCGCGCACAACTGCTGTAGAAAGCCTGTGAGTAAAGCCCGGCCGCCGGGCCGATGGGGTCGGTGGAGTCGATGATAATCACGTCGTAGCTGGCGGCGTCGACCTCACGCACCCACTTAATGCCGTCGCTAAAGTGGAAGCGGGCGCGGGGATCGCCATTCGCCTCACACAGCTCGGGAAAATACTGCTCGGCAACACGGGTTACCCGCTCGTCGATCTCGACAAGATCGGCATGTTGGACCTGCGAGTGTCGCAACACCTCCCGCAGAGTGCCGCAGTCGCCGCCACCGACGATGAGTACGTTCTTCGGATCGGCATGGGTAAACAGCACTGGATGGGCCAACATCTCGTGATAGATGAAGTTGTCACGGTCAGTAAGCATCACCAGGCCGTCGAGTGTCATCAGGGTACCGAAGAACTCGGTTTCAAAGATCTCGATCAACTGATATGGCGTTTGCTCCTCATGTAGCTTCCCCTTGAGCTTCAGCGAGAATGCCGAGCCTCCTTCGTGACACTGCTCCGTGAACCATCCGCT
>CAYGAS010000144.1:0-6402 GCA_964347935.1 uncultured Nitrospiraceae bacterium
CGTCCCGGTATTGTCATTGTTTCCAGACAGGTCTGGCCCACCAATAATGGCCGGATCAAAGCGGTGGAATGCGATCTTATTCAGGGCCGCGGAATATACCGGCGCACCGCCATAGGTAATGAACTCGACAGACTGCACGGGGCCGGCGTCTGGCGCCGGGCTTGACGAACCTGAACTATGGCAACCTATGGTGAGGCCCGTGAGCAATGCGAGGGTCGTTAAAGCCACTGCGCCTTTTAGCTTACTGCGCATAAAAATCGCTAGCGAACAACTGCCAGACAGGTTTGCATTACAGGATGGTCATGATAGACCTCTGGAAGACCCCGCCGACTAGCCATCATGCGATGGGCCAGTGTGTGGACGAGCCTAAACATACTGAGCGAGACACAGCTCGACGGCGCCCGTTTTCCCTTCATCTTGGTGCTGGGGCACATCGTCACCGCCACCCCGCCGCAAGTCACCATGGCACTGGAGCTGCACGTCCGTGAGGCGGTGCACACCGTTCCGGTTAGCGTACGCTTCGAGCGCTTGCCCGGAAGCGTGCTCGCCAGTGGCCATCTGGGTCAACTGGCCGTTGAGAACGACAAAGAACGCACATTTCTCGCGTGCACGGCATCAAACCTCTCAGCTCAGCCCTCACGAATCTTTTGATACAGGTTCATGAGCATACCAGCGGTAGCGCCCCAGATGTATCGGTGCTCGTATTCGATAACATAGAACCAGTGCCTGCCGGTCCTCACTTGAATGCGCTCGCGACGATAGTTGCTACGGTCCAGCAGGAAGTCGAGTGGGACCTCGAACGCATCCGCGACCTCGAAAGTGTCCAGTGACAAGCTGAACCCTGGCGACACGAAGGCAACAACCGGTGTCACCAGAAAACCCGTACCGGTTGCATAGGCATCGAGGTAACCGATGACGTTGACGAACTGGCGCGCGAGCCCGATCTCTTCCTCGGTCTCGCGCAGTGCCGTCGCCAGCGGGTTGTGGTCACCGGGCTCCATACGGCCGCCGGGGAAGCTGATCTGGCCCGGGTGGTCGTGCAAATGATCCGTGCGCTGTGTCAGCAGTACCGTGTGGCCGCTCGCGCGTTCGACGAGCGGTACCAGCGTCGCGGCCGGAGTGAGCGCGCCCGGCTTAAACGAACCTTCACCTGCCTGTTGCGCCTGGCAGGCGGACCACGACGGCCACAAACGTTCGGTGAGAAGATCGCGCATGGTTGTGATCAGGTGCCGGCGTTAGTTTCCTGCGCGTCGACGGCGGCAATCGCCGCCATATTGACGATCTCGTCGACTTCGGCGCCGCGTTGGAGCACGTGCACGGGTTTGCGCAAGCGTGTCAGGATCGGGCCGATCGCCTCGCCGCCGCCGAGCCGCTGCATGAGCTTGTAAGCGATGTTGCCGGCGTCGAGCGAGGGGAAAACTAGCACGTTGGCCGCCGCCTTCAACGTGTTGAACGGGTAGGTCTCGTTCAGCATCTCCTCCACCACTGCGGTATCGGCCTGCATCTCGCCGTCGACCACGAGCGTCGGCGCGCGCTGCCGGACGATCTCGGTTGCGAGCCGCACCTTTTCTGCAAGCGGATGACGCGTGCTGCCGAAGTTCGAAAACGACAGCATGGCCACCCGCGGCTCTATGTTGAAGCGCCGCGCCACCTGCGCCGCCTCGATCGCGATCTCGGCCAGGTCCTCGGCACTCGGCTCGATGTTGACCGTGGTGTCGGCGAAGAACTTGACGTCGTTTTTGAAGATCATCATGTAAACGCCGGCAATCTTATTCGTGTCCGGGCGCACGCGAATGATCTGCAGCGCCGGGCGAATGGTGTGGGAGTAATGCTGCGTGAGCCCGGCAACCATCGCGTCGGCATCGCCCAGGTTCACCATCATCGCTCCGAATGCGGTCGGGTTGGCCATCATCCCGAATGCCTCCGTCTGCGTCACGCCGCGGCGGTTGCGCAAGCGGTACAGCTCTTCGGCATAGCGCTGACGCGCATCGGCCTCGCGCGGCAGAATCACGGGCACATCTTTGAGCTCGAGGTGGAGCTCGCGCTTGCGCTCGTCGATAACTTCGGAGCGCCCGAGCAAGATCGGCTGCGCGATGCCCTCGTCGATAAGGATCTGACTTGCCTTAAGGATTTTTTCCTCATGGCCCTCCGGAAAAACGATGCGCTTGGGTTTCTGTTTAGCGCGGCTGATGATGCTTCCCATCACTTCACGCCCGCGACCGAGACGCGCTTCAAGCTGGCGGCGGTACTCATCCAGATCGATTTCGGTGCGGGCGACGCCGCTTTCCATGGCCGCTTGCGCCACTGCCGGCGCCACCCACGTGAGCACGCGCGGGTCGAAGGGCTTGGGGATAATATACTCCGGGCCGAAGCGCAGCCGTTGCAACCCGTAGGCCCGCATGACCGAGTCCGGCACGCCTCTTTTAGCCAGACCTGCCAACGCCTTGACGGCGGCGATTTTCATCTCTTCATTAAATGTGCGCGCCCTGACGTCCAGCGCCCCGCGAAAGATAAACGGGAAGCCGAGCACGTTATTGACCTGGTTCGGATAATCCGAGCGGCCGGTCGCCATGATAACCGGTCGCACCGAGGTCGCATCTTCATAAGTGATCTCGGGATCGGGGTTGGCCATCGCCATGATGATCGGGTAGTCATTCATGGAGGCGACCATATCCTTGCTGACGGCGCCGCCGACCGACAAGCCGATAAACACGTCCGCCCCGTCCATGGCCTGCTCCAGGGTGCGCAACGGCGTGTCGATGGCGAAGCGTTCCTTATAAGGATTCATGCCCTGCTTGCGCCCCTTGTGGATCACTCCCTTGGAGTCAACCATGATCATGTGGGCGCGAGTGGCACCGAGCGTTTCAAACAGTTCGGCGCAAGCGACGGCCGCCGCACCGGCGCCGCTGAAAACGATGCGCACCTGCGCTAGATCCTTACCCGTCAGCTCGACGGCGTTCAGCAGAGCCGCTGCGGTGATGATGGCGGTGCCGTGCTGATCGTCGTGAAACACGGGGATGTTCAGCGACTCGCGCAGCTTTTCCTCGATATAGAAACAATCGGGTGCCTTGATATCCTCGAGATTGATGCCGCCAAAGGTGGGCTCGAGCAACTGCACCGCCTTGACCACATCATCTGGATCGGACGAGCCCACTTCGAGATCGAATACGTCGATATCGGCAAAACGTTTGAACAACACGGCCTTGCCTTCCATGACAGGTTTGGCGGCCATCGGCCCGATGTTACCGAGGCCGAGCACGGCGGTGCCGTTGGTCACGACCGCGACGAGGTTGCCCTTGATCGTGTAATTGAAGACATTTTCCGGATCAGCCTTGATCTCCAGACACGGTTCGGCAACGCCCGGGCTGTACGCCAATGTGAGATCACGCTGCGTACGGCATGGCTTGGTCGGGCTGATTTCGATCTTGCCGCGCCTGCCACCGGCGTGGTAATCGAGGGCATCCTGTTTGCGAATCACGACTTAGTCTCCTTCGCTGGCTATCTTGTTGCTATCCGTTGCATCGTAGGCGGATTAGCCGCGGGCGACAAGCATGGATCGGGACAAGTGCGGCCGTGCCCGGACCACGCCGCCTCGGGCGCGCAAAGTGTATGGGAGCCGTCTCGCCGGCGGACGCGTGGCGCCGGGACTTACCCTTGCCCTTGCAACAGTAGTACCATTGCGCCTCACGGCCTCGCGCGTGCACCAGCGGGCGACGAGCCGCATAAACAAAATAGATCAGGAGGGTTCCTGCGTGACGAAAGCGATCCGCATACACGAGACCGGCGGGCCTGAGGTGCTGCGCTGGGAAGACGTCGATCTTGCCGAGCCCAAGCAAGGCGAGGTCCGAATTCGCCATACCGCGGTTGGACTGAACTTCATCGATGTCTATTTCCGCACGGGGCTCTACCCGACCCCGCCCCTGCCTTTCGTCCCCGGCCTGGAAGCGGCTGGGGTCGTCGAAGCGGTGGGCCCAGGCGTCACTGACCTCAAGGTGGGCGATCATGTGGCGTACGGGCAACCGGGTGCGATGGGGGCGTATTCGCAAGAGCGCATTATTGCGGTCGATAAGATTGTACGCATACCGGCGGGTATCGGGGAGCAGACGGCCGCAGCGATGATGCTCAAGGGCATGACCGCACAATATCTCTTGCGGCGCTGTTACCAGGTCAAGTCGGGAGACACCATCGTCGTGCACGCCGCCGCCGGTGGTGTCGGCTTGATCGCTTGTCAGTGGGCGAAAAAGCTTGGGGCAACGGTGATTGGTACGGTCGGCTCCGAGGAGAAAGCCAAGCTCGCCGCCGACCATGGTTGCGACCATCCCATCATCTACACCAAGGAGGACTTCGTCGCGCGTGTACGTGAGCTCACCAACGGCGAGGGCGTGCCGGTGGTCTATGACTCCGTGGGCAAGGATACCTTGATGAAATCCCTCGACTGTCTGCGGCCGCGGGGTTTCATGGTGCTTTTCGGCCAATCTTCAGGTGCGGTCGATCCCTTTAACCTGGGGCTGCTGGCACAGAAAGGCTCGCTCTATATCACGCGCCCGACGCTGGCGACTTACACGGCCAAGCGCGCGGATCTCGTGGCGACGGCCGAAGATTTGTTCGAGGTCGTCAAATCGGGTGCAGTGAAGATCGAAGTCAAGCAAACATTCCCGCTGGAAAACGCAGCCGACGCGCACCGCGCGCTCGAAGGGCGCAAAACGACGGGATCGACAGTACTCATTCCCTAAGGAGAGCGGGCGCTATCGATTTCTGAATACTCGTTGTGAATCGTGCGTGGCGCCGCAGCGAGACACGAAAAACGGCGGCCGTGGAGGAGTAAAGCGATGACAATCAAAGTAGGTGACAAGGTTCCGAACGTGACACTGCGCCGCATGGGCAGTGACGGCAAGCCGGCGACGGTGACCACGGACGAGCTTTTCAAGGGTAAACGCGTCGTGCTATTTGCCTTGCCGGGAGCATTCACGCCGACATGCTCAAAGGCGCATCTGCCGGGTTTCGTCGTGCATGCCGATGCGCTCAAGAAAAAGAATGTCGATCAGATCATTTGCTTGTCGGTCAACGACGCATTCGTGATGGACGCGTGGGGCAAGGACCAGAATGTCGACGACAACGTTCTCATGTTGGCCGACGGCAGCGCCGAGTTCACCAAGGCGATTGGCCTGGACGATGACCGAACGGCGACCGGCATGGGCATTCGCTCGCGCCGCTACGCGATGGTGGTCGAAGACGGTGTCGTCAAGGTCCTGAACGTCGAGCAACCTAACGAGTTCAAGGTCAGCGACGCCGAGACCATTCTGAATCTGCTTTAGGCGAATTGGCTCAGTAGCGGATTCGACACCGTGTCATGCTGACGGTGCCCCGTTTAGCAGCAGGTTGACGAGGCACCGACTGAGCGCAGTAGCATCCGAATAGAGCAGCGAGAACAACCTCGCGAAACCGGTTGTCGGCAGTTTGCCGTTCGTGCAGGAATCCGCACACAGCTGACTTATCGGAGGCGGTGCGCTGAAAAACCGCACAGCGGCTTGGCGACAACAAAGTTCGTCGCTGGATCCTCGCTCGCGACTCAGCTAACTACTGCTATCTCACCTCAAAGATCGCGAGCGCAAAGCGCAGAGCCTGCTTGTAAACATGGGGTAAGTGGCGCATTTGCGCAGGCGCATGTCTGCCCCCGGTTGCGACACCTATGGGGATGGTTTATGGTGTTTGCGTAGTGCCCCACAAAATCCGCTTTTTTCCCAGGCCGCGCCTTTCACAACTAGACGAATACAAAGGGCGGCGGGCCACAACCACCGGAGGAGATATTCATGCCCAAGAAACGCAAGGACAATCTGCATCCGGCGATCCCCGCGCTCGCTGCCGATCTGAAGCAGGGCAAGATCAGCCGCCGCGCGTTTCTGCGCACAGCGACATTGCTCGGCATGTCCGCCACTGCCGCGTATACGATGGCAGGAAAGATGACCGGCAAGCCCTTCTTGCCGGCGGCGCAAGCCGCGACCCCGAAGAAGGGCGGCGCGCTTCGAGTGTCTATGCAAGTGCAGGAGATGACTGACCCCGCAACATTCGATTGGACACAAAAGTCAAATGTTGCCCGTCAACTCACCGAATACCTGACGATCACCGGATCCGACAACATCACCCGACCTTATCTTTGCGAGCGTTGGGAGGCGTCTGACGATCTAAAGTCATGGACCCTCCACCTGCGTAAAGGTGTGAAATGGTCTAACGGCGATGAGTTTAATGCCGACGACGTGGCGTTTAACTTCAAGCGCTGGCTCGATCCTAAGACCGGTTCATCCAATTTGGGGCTTTTCAGCTCGATGGTGACGGCGACCGATACCGGCAAGAAGGACAAGAAGGGCAAGCCGATCATCTCGAAAAGCATGACACCGGGCGCGG
>CAYGAS010000145.1:0-18775 GCA_964347935.1 uncultured Nitrospiraceae bacterium
GTATGTGCGGCACCCGATTCTCGAACATCCACGACATGCCCGCTGAATGGCAAATCACTTCGTACACCATACGCGTGTCCAAGCCGACTTTGGCAGCGAGCGACATGGCCTCTGCCGCAGCCGCAATGTGAATGCCTGCGAGCAGCTGATTGATCATTTTCATGGACGAGCCCTGACCGGCATGATCGCCAATGCGGTAAATCTTCTCGGCGATGGCGTCGGTGATATCCTTGACCATGGCAAATGCCTCGTCCGCCCCCGAGGCCATGATCGACAGCTTGCCTTCGGCCGCCTTCACCGCCCCGCCACTAATAGGTGCATCGAGGTAAAGTACGCCGCGCTCCCCCAAACGCGCAGCCGTCGCTGCGGCGAACTCGGGCGCTACCGTGCTGCACACCATCACCAGCGTACCGGGTTTCAACTGCGCGGCCACGCCGTCAGCGCCAAAGAGCACCGTATCGACTTGCGCAGCGCTTACCACCACACAGATGATGACCGCGCAGTCAGAGTCGATCTCGCTGGGACGTGTGGAAGTGCGGCCACCCCGCTCGGCCAAGCGGGCCAGCGCATCGGCACGGACATCGCAACCGCTTACCTCGAACCCAGCGCGCACCAGGGAATCGGCGATGCCCATTCCCATCGAACCGAGACCAATGACGGCGACCTTCTTGTTGCGTGTGCTCATTTCACACCTCAAACGTTAGCGTGTTCGTGCTTAGCTCGCGCGCGCCCTATCCCGCTGCAACGGGACCCAGGTGCAATCAGTCAACTTGGGCGACGATGAAGATACGCCGAAACGGCAATAGCGTCTTTCCGTCTGCGTCCGCGGGATAGGCCTGCAATATCCGGCGACGGTACTCCGCCTCGAACCGGCCCCTTTGCGGTTCCTCCAAGGCATCGAGAAAGGGCTTGAGCCACGAGCCCTTGATCCACTCGGCGACCGGGTTGTCGCCCTGCAACAACTGGATATAGGTGGTCTCCCAGACATCCAACTGCTCGGCGTGCGAGGTCAGGACCCAATAATAGTCGGCGGGCTCCATGACCGGTGGCGGCTTGATGAGCGGCTCGAGCGTGTCCCGCCAGGGCCCTGCGCGCGCGACTTCGTACACAAGCATGTGCGTCGGAGCGGTGAAGTTACCCGGCATCTGCACCGCCAAACACCCGCCTGGCTTGAGGTAACCCATGAGATTCGGAAACAGGGTCTCATGATCAGGCAACCAATGCAGCGCGGCATTGGAATAGATAAGATCGAAGCGCTGCTGCGGTCGCCAGTCGCGTATATCGTGTTCCTGCCATTCGACGGCGGTTGCCGTTTGCCTGGCCTGCGCGAGCATCGCCGCTGAGCTGTCCACACCAACAAGTTTCGCCTGCGGCCAGCGCTCGTGGAGAATGCGCGTAACGTTGCCCGTTCCGCAGCCCAGATCGACGATGTCGGCCGGTGCAGGCAGCGGTATGCGCGCCAACAGATCCAGTGCCGGTCGCAATCGGTGGCCCTCAAAGGTCAAATATTGCTGCGGGTTCCAGCCTGACATCTCTTGCACTCCCAAGCCATTGACTGCTCACGCTTCGGATATGGTACTTCAGGTGCGATAGGATTGACCAAACGATCTACCTGACGATTTGTTGCCGGCAGAAGATGGTTTGTACCGCCACCTTGGCTTCGTGCGGTTCGGGCCGCTCGTGGGTGCACCCGCCGCCCGTCTTCAGCCGACGTATCTGACACGCACGGCCTACGAGACATTGAAACGCACGCTACGCCGATCAGATATTGACGAACGCCCGTCTGGCGTCTAGCACCTTGAACGCGTAGCCCCGGCTGGGGGGCCTAGCGACGGCGCGCGGTCGCACGGCGAATAGGTAATATGAAGGGTAGAGTCTTGGGTGGGTCGCGCCGGGGTGCGCCGCAGCGCGGTTTAGTGCGTCGTAGTCGCGCGGCCGCCGTAAATAAACTCGCCGTCGAGCGAGAAGATGCCGACGATCGCGTTTGCCTGACCGGCAAAGCGCGTATGAACGTAGATGACCTCGTCGTCCTCGTAGTGATAGAAGTACGGCGGCTCGGCGTACGGCTCGTAGCCCGTGAGCTCCCGTATGCCTTGCTCATCGACGAGTTGCAACAAATAACACTCGAGATCAGTCATACCACACCCACTATAGCCCAGCGCCATCGATCCGCTAGCTGAGCGCCAAAAGCGTAGAACCTACGCATGCTAAGTCATTGATTCTCGGCCCGCCTATCCGACAAGCGGTACGGCAACGCAGGTGTTAGCGGTGGCGCTCGATCAGTGCACATTCGAAAAGACACTGCTCGACTCACATCGCTGTCGTTTCGTTTTGGTCTCGATGGGTGACGTAGAGCGTCATGCGCGCGATTAACAATAAGAAGCGCACTCTAAATAACCAACTGCTCTGCATGGGCATGAGCCCGCCGGCGAGCCTGCGCGCGCCCGCTACGACCCAGCCTTCGCGCTGGGGTTCAGATGTCGTAATGAGGTCTGATTCCGGGTAGAGGGTTACACCAGTCAATCTGCGTCTCAGTGCGCACGACCGCGGTAGCGCTTCAGCGTCGTTAACGTCATTGAGAGACCAGGGCCTCACGTCTATCGGATGCACGCATGACAGCATGGGGCGACTATGCGACACTTGCGCGGCGGACACACGGATACGTAGCGACAACATGGTCGTCAACAAGCAACGCCTGTCCATCGCCGCAGGGATCGCGCTCGGCGTCGTATTTCTTTGGCTCTCGCTCAAAGACACCGATTTCACGCAGATCCGCGAAGCGCTCGTGCACGCGCACATCGCGTACGCCTTGCCGTTGCTCGCGGCCGTTGCGTTGTTTTACTGGCTCAAGGCCGTACGCATATGCATGCTGCTGCGGCCGCTGCGTTCACTGTCCGTCTCCGACGTCGTGCCCGCGATGATGATCGGCTTTGCGGCGAACAACCTGCTACCCGCCCGGCTCGGGGACCTCGCCCGCGTATACTTGCTGGGGCGCCAACAAAGTCTGAGCAAGGTGTCCATCCTCGCCAGCATGATCGTCGAGCGGTTGTTCGACCTGCTGGCGGCACTCGGGCTGCTGGCGCTGGTCATCGTCGCCGCACAGGTGCCGGCGGCCTTGGTTAAGCCCGGCTACTTCATCGGCGGATTGGAGCTCGCCCTTCTCGCCCTGACCGTTGCCATGGTCATGTGGACCCCCATGTTTGTGAGCCTCGTTCGCGTGGCGACAGGGTTTTTGCCTGGCAAACTGCGCGCTGGTCTCACTCACCAGGTCGAGCTCGGCGGAGCCGGCACGCATGCACTCAGGCAGCCACGCCTGCTCCTCGGTATTGCCGTCACGTCAGTGCTGCAGAGCCTGCTGAGGGCGGCGGCGATGTATGTCGCCGTGCTCGCGGTAGGCGTGGACGTGCCAATCTCTGCGGCTTTGGTGCTGCTCGCCCTCAACATTGCCGCCATCACACTGCCCAGCGCTCCCGGTTTTTTTGGCACGATCCAGCTCTGCTTTGTCCTTGCCCTCAAACCCTACGGCGTAGACGCGAGCAACGCGTTCGCGGCGTCCGTTTTCTACCACGTGCTGGAGTATGTAGCCGTTACTTCGTGCGGCCTTTACTACTTGAAAAGTGTCGGCCGCGACCTGGGCCAGATCCGCAAAAGCGCCGGGCTGGGCGCGGACGTCGCCGATGCGCCGGCGGGACGCTAAGCTGCCTGCCGCACCCGCCACTTTGCGTAGTCGAGCAAATGTGCCGCTGGAGGCTGGAAGTGTAGGCACGCGGCTTGCGCGTGCACTGAGCGGCTCTGCCTAGGCTTTGCCTTTCTGATGATAAACAACGGTCGGTGACGCGTTGCTGGATTCGTGATCGGCTGAGACCGCCGGACGGCCGACCCCGTTCCTGCCGACTTCGATCTTGGTTCGCAGCAAGGCTTTGTCCGCAAGCCTGAGCAGATCGGCGGCGGTCTGTGGACCGTCCGCGAGCGTCGCGATACCGACGGTGACTGTCAATGGGATCGGCTTGCCGTCCACCTCGCAGTGATAGTCTTCCATCGCTTTGCGAAGACGCTCAGCGAGCACCTGTGCGCTGTCGTCATCGAGATCGCGCGCCAACACCATAAACCGTTCGCCGTCGCAACGCGCAAAAACGTCGCCGGCCCGCAGAACCGGACTGATCGCGTGCGTGCTTTCCTTGAGGATGTAGTCGCCCGCGGGCAGGCCATACCAAAGACACACGTCGCTGAACTGGTCGACCACGAACGCGAGTATTCCAAGGCCGCTATTGTGCCGCTGGGCATAGTTGAACTCCGCCTCCAGTCGACCCTGCAAATACTTCTGCGTGTAGATCCCGGTAACCGGATCCTTGACGCCACCGGCGACCTCCTCGTGTAGCTGGTACTCGAGATCGTCCTGGTAGGAGAACTTGATGATGCAGTCGAAACCGACCTGAATGCGATCCCCGTCCTCGAGCGTTTTCCGTTTCTTGACCTGGTCTCCATTTACAAAAGTGCCGTTGCTGCTGCCCAGATCTTCGATAGTGACCTGGCCCTTGGCGTCCACTTTGAACACCGCATGCTGGCGGCTCACTCGCGGCTCCTCGATCGGGATGTCGGCCTCGCTGCCGCGCCCGACGCGCGTTTCCGTACCGGGCGCGAGCGTGTAGACCAGCCCAACCGGTCCCCCGGAAAGAAAGGTCAGGCAGGGTCGCTTCAAGGTGCTGGCCGTGACCGGCGCAGTCGTTCCCTTCTGAACTAGGGTCGTGTCGAATTTACTCATCGGCTGCGTGTTTTTGCCCTCCGGCCGCGGCTTGGAGGGATCTTTTGGGAAGTATAGGCGACGAACGCCGCAGTTCTACGTCTGGGCCCTGCCGGCGGGGATATGGCTTGCTCGAAGGCCGCTAAGTGCCTGCTGGATAGAGGATTTCAGCCGCCACGCCCGGGGCTGCTTCCTTTATCGAGGCCACCAAGGGCCGCGAGCCCTGTCGGCCGGGGCGTGAGCGGCCGGCAAGCTAAGACGCCGCACGGCTGCGGCCCGCCGCGGAGCCGGAACGGTTCCGCCGCTGATCGCTGGTAGCCGCTCAGCAAGGCTGAGCGAAGCGGTGTTGTTGCGCTTTTAACGGAAATGGTAACTGACTTTTGTCGTCGCCGGCGCTTTTCCGACCGCGGTGCAGCCGCCGCTCTGGCGTCTGGGCGTTGTCTCTTTACAGTCGCCAAAAAAAGACCCCGCCGGCCGGCGGGGTCTGTAATACCCGTTTGCGCGGTCTATGCGACCTAGGCGACCTGGACTCTCGCCGCCGACGGGCCCTTGGCCCCTTGCTCCACGTCAAACGTTACTTTTTGGCCCTCGACCAAGGACTTGAAACCCCCGCCCTGAATCGCGGAATAGTGCACGAACACATCCTTGCCGCCGTCCTGGGGTGTAATGAAGCCGTAGCCCTTAGTCTCGTTAAACCACTTTACTGTTCCTGTAATCACGAAATTACCTCTGTCTGTTTAGATGGAGATCGCTTGCAGTTCATTCCTGAGAGCAACATGCGGGAGTAACTGCCGAAAAACGTGGAGGGACTTCCGAACTGACTGCAAGAAGTGCGCTGCAAGCGGCGCATTATAGGTGGGGGTGTCGAAAATTGCTACTCCCCCAATGCCTCGCTTGAGGAAGCCGGCACTCGAACGCCCGCGGCCTAGAGCGGCCGCCGCACGTACACACCGAGCTCCGGGGAACGCGCGAGCGCGCGCTCGAGCGAATGAGCGAGGCGGTGCGCCCAGCGATACTGGTCTGCCTCGGTCGCGATCATATCGTGACGCAGCTCGAACAGCGCGTGCGGGATGTGACGTCGCTCGCCGTGTACGGGGATCGTGTAGTCCGTAAAGTCGTCCACGGAGTAAGGGTTGTTATCGCCCACGCACAAAGTCTCGTCTTCCGCCAGCAGGTCACGGAGCAAGTGGGACAGGCGGGCGTCGCGATTGTACTGCAGACCGATGTGCCAGGGGCGAGGTTCGCCCTGATAGACTGGGGTAAAGCTGTGAATCGCCAATAGAATGACCGGTTGCTGCTTCGCCAGCCGCTCATCGATCACCGCGGCGATGCTGTCGTGGTAGGGACGAAAGATCTCGTTTTGGCGGGCTGCGATTTCTGCTTCCGACAGATCACAGTTCCCTGGTACGACCGTGTCTTCGCTCACCCTAACGATAGAACCCTCGGTATCGAGCGGCCGGTTGCAGTCGATGACCAGCCGCGAATATACCTGGCGTACGAGGGTAGCGTCGAAGCGGCGCGCAAATTCCTCCGCCAGGCCGCGTGCTCCCACGTCCCACGCGATATGGCGCACAAGCTCTGGGTCCGCCAATCCCAACTTTCCCAGCCTGCGCGGAAGCCGGTTGCCGGCATGATCGCAAACGAACAGGTAGGGCGACGCGCTCTGCGGTCGCTCAACCGCAACTGCGCCGGGCTCATCGTCGTCGAGCAGCCTGAAACTGGCCGAAGGTGGCACAGACCTTACTCCGTTTTTGGTCATCGCTGAGTGGGCCGAGACATTGCCAACGTCACCCGTCAGAAAATACCTGATTGTGCAAGCATAGTGCCAGCACCGGCCATTGTAAGTATGGCTTTCTTGTCCTTTTCATCTCGCCAACAAAGGCTATAATTCGAGTTACACCTTGCGATACACAAGGACGTGTTGATCTGCATCGACCGATAGATGCGGGTAAGCAAAGGAGAGTTTCCTCATGGCCAGCCTTGATCACATGCGCCTCGCGCATGCGCTTGCCAAGACGTCTTTGCAACCGGGCGTCAGCGAGGACACCATCGAGCAATGTATTTACCAGATCGGTCTCGTGCTCGCCACGAATGAACCGGGTTTTGATCTGGGCCATTGGCGCCGACTCATCGCCAAGCAACAGGCCTCTATGCAACAGCTAAATGGCAACCCCAAGCTCACAAAGGCACGTCTGTCGAATCGCAACGGACGCAAAGCACCCACCCGGCGTCCCCGCAAAGAAGACTGACGGGGGGCGGTGGGCGTCGCATACGCAATCATCTCCCGGCGCGCCCAAGCACCACCGATCGGAACAACTACCTGTCTTGCCTATTTAGCGGGTCCGGCCAGGTGTAATGACCGGCCGTCACGCGAGCCGCCTGCCTTTTCGAGTAAAAAGCGGAGATCCCGCTCAGCGCGAGCAGCAACATCGCCGCTTTCATGTTCTAGCCATTGGCGATCATCTCCGATCGACGCGTGAGCACGCCCCGTCGGCGCGCGCCCCCATGCGCCAGACCGTGGGCTCGAAGCCGCAAAAGCGGGCCCCGACGCCGCCTGACGCAACCCTCAACTATACTCATTTGGGGAAAGATTCTCGTACCTGGGAGTGGTCTTGGCCAAAGAACAGGCGTCAACCGACCGTCGTGCACGTCCGCGTCGGCCGGCACAGCCAGACGTAGAGGTACTGCTTACGCATGAAGGTCTCGAGCTGACGAAGTGCCGGCTCCGGGACATCAGTTCTGACGGTGCGTTTATCGAAAACCACAATCTCACTCTGGTCAAAGGAACCGACGTGGACATCGTGCTTAGATTTCGCCGCCACGGCAGGCTTACCCACTGCCGCCTCTGCGCCAAGGTCGTGCGGGTCGAGGCCGATGGGGTGGCGCTCACGTTCGGCGATCTCGATGAAACGGCCTACAGCCTGTTGCTCGAAATCGTCTACCCGGATTAGGGCAGCACAGATGACAACGTCGAGCACCCAAGTGGAACCTGCGCTAGTCCGGTCTCATCGGCAAATCCCTTACCGACTGCCTAACTGATGAAAAAGAAAATAGGCGTTCAAGAACTCGCTCCGGGCATGTATCTGTCCGAGCTCGATCGGCCCTGGCGCGAAACGCCGTTTCCGTTTCAGGGTTTCGAAGTCTCTAGCTACGACGAAATAGAGTGGGTGCGGCACAATTGCAGCTACGTCTACATCGACGTCGTCCTGGGTGATGACGTGAAACACCATCCCACTGCCGCGGTCAACGAAACCGCTGCGCGCTTGAGGGTAAAAGAGCAGGGTCACAGCAGAATAGATATCCTCGGTAACACCCGTCTGGTCGAACATCAGGACCAAACTCCATTCGAAAAAGAAATCAACACGGCGCGGGAGATCGACCTCGAGGCAAGAGACCTCATGTCCGAGATGATGAGGAATGCTCGCCTCGGAAAGACCATGAACGCCGCCGGGGCCAAGGACGTGGTTAGCGGTCTCACGAATAGCATCCTGCGCAACCCCGATGCGCTCGTCTGCTGGACGCACCTCAGAGACAAGGATAACTACAGCGCCTTGCATTGCCTGAGGGTCAGCATCCTGGCATTGGCCTTCGGTCGTCACTTGGGGTTTGAAGAGGAACAGCTGAATATCGTGGGGATCGGCGGATTGATGGGTGACGTCGGCATGTCGAAGATCCCGGACGAGATTCTAAACAAGCCCAAGAGCCTGACGGCCGAGGAGTACAGGATCGTCAAATGTCACGTACCTTTCGGCGTGGAAATAGTGAATAACACCAAAGGGATCCCCCCCGAGGCGGTCGAGCTCGTCCAATACCACCACGAGTGGTACGACGGCAGGGGCTACATGAAGGGACTTAAAGGCGACACCATCGGCCTTTATGGACTGATAGGTGGGATTATCGATTGGTACGACGCCGTGACCAGCGAACGGCCCTACCGCCGGGCCATCGCACCGACGCAGGCGCTCACGAGAATGTATGAACAACGCAACCGCATTTTTCACCCGACGCTGGTGGAGCAATTCATCCAGTGTATGGGCATCTACCCCATCGGCAGCGTGGTCGAATTCGACACCCAGGAGGTCGGCGTGGTGCTCACGACCGACCGCGCCCAGCGCCTGTGCCCCAAGGTGGCAGTCGTCCTCAACCGCGATAAGAAGCCGTACTTGAGCAATACGCGAATCGTGGAACTCGGTGGCGACGCGGAGCAGACCACGACACAAGCCCTGAAGATCAAGCACGTCCTTCCAGCAGGCGCGTACGGCATTAATCCCACAGATTATTTGCTCCCCGGCGACTTCAAGGCTGCTTGAGGGGCTGCCTCGGCTGCGGGTCAACGACCCGATCACCGACCAGCCATTTGCTCAGGGCGACCAGCGGTGCAAGACCAACCCGGGACAGACCCCGCAACCAGTCCCGCTGCCGAATGTAATTCGCCAGCGGTGGGCTGTACCGGTAGTAGAGGTCCACAAACTTTCGGCCAAAGCGGTTGGGCAGTAAGTAATCATCCCTGAAGGCACGCAGATAGCGCACCTCGAGTGCCATCGGCGTGCCGTAGGCGGCGGTGGCGATAAAGCAGTCGAGCTGCGTGCTTTCATCGCTGTCACTGCCGTCGCCGATGACGATCGTTTGCGGTGGCGTGCTTCCGGCTGCCGTGTAACTCACATCGCTAAACGCCCAAACCCCTTCAATCATGTAGTAAAGGCGCACGAACAGGGGACGCCCGTCGGTCGGCAACGTCGCCACCACCGAGAGCTGGGTATCGGGCAGCGCCGCGCTGTCGAAGAGCTCATCGGCGCCGAGGCTCGAGCCAACGGTGAGTCGGTACTGCTCGACCGGATTGCCGTTGGCGGTCCAACTAAAGCTGACGCTCGCGCCCGCAAGGGTGGTCCCCGCGCTGGGATCGGTGATCATGGGAACGGGCAAGGCAGGCGGGAGCGCGTCGACTTGTAGCCCAAGCCTGCCATTCGGCTCATCGAACACCACCCACTCAAAGCGTCCTGTGCTGAAGGGCCCGATGCTGAGCGGATCCTCGATGACGAACGCGCTTGCGACCAGAAAGTTCATGCCGAACACGCCGTCCAGGGTGAGGCTATCCAGCGTCAGCGGATCTTGCACGGAAATGTCGACGACCAGCACGGGCGCGCCGACGAAGTTGAGCGGATCGCCCTCGACCGTTGGCACACTCAGAGAATCGAGGAAAAATCCGGCCACGCGCTCGTCACCACCGATACCGCTGATGGTCAACTGGAATTGGTTCGGCAGTAAGGTTCCGAGCGCAACCGGATTGCCAGGATCGAAGGTCTCCAACTGCGGATCCGCGGTGCCGCGCGTTCCGGGCCGATAGCGCACATTCACGGCCGCCGCGAGCGCTGAAGAGATAAAGGAGGCAGCTGCCCCGGTATCGAGAAGAAAACTGCCGGTGGCTTCCTGCGCGCCCATGGCAATAGTGACGCCCGGCGTCGCATCGGGCGGCGCGCCCGCATCGAGCGCGGCCACGGGGTCGGGGCCGATGAACGGATTGTGATACAGGGTCGGGCCTTCTGCGCCGGCCGGGGTGGTCTGGGTAAAACGATCGAATGCCGCGTAACTGAGCTGCACGTGGCGGTTGGTGGCGGGAATGCCGGGGTTGCTGTCTGCTTGCGCCGGATCGAACGGCGTGCCTGGATCATAGACATAAGTGCGCATCAGATCCGCGAAGGTATCGACCGGCTTGGGATCCATCACCACGACCTTTCCGCGCATGGCCGGCATACCGAAAATGTCGAGACCGAGGAGAAGCGGGTTCGCGCTTCCGCCAATTTGAGCGCGCAGCGGGCCGAAGGTCTGATCGTAAACGAGCGATGCGGTGGCCGGATTGTTGATGTCGACCGCCGGCGTGAACGGGGCGAGCGCGATGTGCAGCGGTTCTGAGACGTTGAAGGTGGCGCTGCCCGTCACGCCCACGTCCTCGAACTCCACCAGGGTCCCCGCGACTTGCGCCCGCCGCACCCCGAGAAAGTCGGCGGTGAGATCGCTCAAGACCACACCGCTAGCGCCGGTGTCGTAGAACGCTTGTATATTGAAAATGGTCTCGCCGAAGATATCGACGCCGCCGAGCGGATTGTCCGCCGGGGCGCGGCGCAACATTGCGTTGACCCGCGGTTGGTCCAGCGCCGCGGGCTGCACGTCGGGTATATCGAGGGCCGAAACGGACTGCCCATGCAGCAGCATGCCGAGGATCGCGCCAATGCCAAAGACCTTGAACGCGGGGAGTTGTCGTCCGTGACTCATCGTCGCCTCCGTAAATCTCAAGCGGTTCTTCTTCACTAAGTCTTGCATTGCCCCCTGCGATGTCCAAGGGAGCCATCGGGCGAGAAGGACCGCTCGGGCGCATATTTAGCGCGCGGCATCGGTCCTCAACGGGGACCCGAGCGCAGCGTCAACGCGCCGTAGCTGTCGGTAGACTTTACATCCCCAAGGGGAGCCCGTTGCGCGCTAATTCGCGTTATTTCTCTCGATGCGTCGGCCCTCGATGCTGACCGGGAATGTTGCCGACGTCGGATACCCTTACAGTTTGATGACAAGCCCTGGCCCAGGACGGCAGTTTCTTGCGACAACTCAATGACATATCGACTTGGCCCGAGAAATGCACTCAGTCTCGAGGATTTGTGCGTCTGTAACCCGTAGTCGAAAAAGAGCAGTATGGAAAAAGCAGTACCATTGCCTGCGCAATTCGGTTCTTTCGTTGTTCCTGCCGCCCAAGCGATTTCAGCCCCTGCGAGTTTCGCCGGGGTGTGTTTCAAGTTTGTCGGGCGCGTGACGAGCATTCTGGATTCTGACGAGGACGCCTTCTGCATTGCCGGCAAGTTCTCGCTGGGTGAGGCGGTCAGCGGTTCCATCACCTATGATGATCCCGTCAACGCCCGAGATCGGGGCCTGACCGGTGGCGTCTACCCCAAGGCACCGGCGGCGACGCTAACCGTCGGCACCTCCTTCACCGAATCCTTACCGTTCGCGCAATCACTACCGGGTTCCGAGATGGTGGTGCAGAAGGATGCGGGCGGGCACTCGCTTAATTTCGAGTCCGACTTCTCGTTGGTCAAAAGTCCGATCTTTTCCACCAGCGTCGAGGCCGCCATGGTGATCTCGCTCACGCACTATGTCGGCGGCGCGCTTTTGAAAGATGTTTCGCCCTCCCGCATCACATTGGACGACTTCGACGATACGCATTTCCTGATTACGTTCTTCGACACCGCATCGGGCAACGTCAGCTTCCTGGAAGTCGCGCTGGAACAGTTTACCGCCGAAGAGACGCAAGAACTGAATGGCAACGAACTTCTGTCACCCCCGCCGCGCGATGTCAGCGAGGCACGACAACACAACAATGGGGCACTCCAGGAGCGGCGGTTGGCCTTGAGACGAGTCCAGCCGGATCGTCGCGCAACGCTGCGCTGGCATCCAAACGGCGGGGATCGACGCCACGGAGCCGGTCGCCGCAAGGAGGACAGGGGCGATATGATCAAAGCGGTACTGTCGGGACTGTTCTCGACGCCGATTGGAAGGATGCAGCGGCGCGAGCGCAACGCGTGAACGCACTCCAACTGGTTTGAGCCATGAAAGAGCAGTTATTCCACGTCGAAAACAAAGGCTGGTATGTCCGCACAGCGGTGGTGCTCGAGGGACCGTTTGCAACCCATGCCGAGGCAGCGAGCTACCTCTCGTTGATTGAAAAGGTCTCGGCGGCGGGCATGGCCTGCGGTTGGCCGGGACCTCACAACAAATCAGAAGCGCAACGACAGGGACGCGTCTCGAAGCGGCTGTTTGCGATCGCGCTCGCCGGCTTTGAATGGGTGAGGCGACGGAGGCGAGACGATGCGCATACCGTGCACTAGCGAGAAAATGCCGAATCGCCGACTGATACGCAGACGCCAAACGCAAGATCGCCGCACGTCGCTACGCTGGGACCCTCAGGGCGGAGATCGCCGCCAAGGATTCGGGCGTCGCAAAGAAGATGAGTGGGATGCGGCGGAAGCCGAGCTAGCGAGACACTTTTAGCATCCACCCCGAGGCTATTGGCTTTAACTAAGCCGCTCACGGGACCGCCAGGTGAGCGCCGAGTCAGGCATGGTTCGGGACTATTGCGCCTCGATTCGCCCCTCGCTCGAGACACCCCTGCCGCCAACGCGGCACCAACCTAACGCAACCCCCCTGACTGAGCGCGAGATCCGGACAAGCACGGACGACAACGCGACAGCCTGCGACCGAGTGCTCGCCATGCGAGCGAAAAGTACGGATCGCGCCAACTGAAAGAAGTCGCCTCCAAGTCGCCGAAATCCTGTATAACGCGGATATATCATAGAGCGGCGTCGCAAGCGTTGCGGTTCGTCGACTACGCCACTCTGAATGAATAAAGACTCTGCAAGGGACGATTAATATCTTGCCTGTACTCACCTGCTTGCTGCTGATCGTGGCTGCCAACGGCGCGCCTGTTCTCGCCGCCCGTATCCTCGGTAAACGGTTCGCTTGGCGTTTGGATGCTGGAATCCGGTTTTTCGACGAGCGCCCGTTGCTTGGCCCTTCGAAGACGCTGCGTGGCCTTTTCGCTGCGATCCTAGCGACTGCGCTAGTGTCTGTCGCGATCGGGGTCCCGCTACGCATCGGTGTGCTGGTTGCCGTCTGGGCAATGATCGGCGATCTGCTTTCGAGCTTTGTAAAGCGCCGCCTCGGGATGGCGCCCAGCTCCATGGCACTGGGCTTGGATCAGGGGCTCGAGTCGTTGCTTCCGCTGCTGGCGGTACGGCCTTATTTTGGTCTGAGCTTTCCACAGATCCTGGCGACCGTGCTTGTCTTTCTTGTTCTGGAGCTGGCGTTGTCTTACATTCTCTTCAAGCTCCACATTCGCAAACGGCCGTACTAGGCTTCGGGCGGAAGTGCCGGCCTGGCATCATCCGGCAGGACTCAAAAAATCCAATGGCGTGAAACCCGAAAATTTACAGCTCAGCAAAGAACTGTGGCGTTCCGGCTTTTGGGCGCCTCTCGCGGTCTTTGTCGCGCACGTCACGCTCTCACTGACATTCAACGCCTACGAACGCCTGCCGGAGGTCGATATACCGGTCCATTTTGTCGGTGGCATCGCCATCGCCTTCTTTTTTTATCGGACGTTAGGCATCTTGAGCGAGTACGACATTGTCAATCGAGTTGACGGCCTCGTGCGCGCTGTCTTGCTGGTTGCGTTAACGGCGACAGCGGCCGTGTTGTGGGAGTTCGCGGAGTACGCTTCCGATCATGTCATCGGCACACACACCCAAGAGGGTCTGGAAGACACGCTGCTCGATATGCTGTTAGGACTACTGGGCGGTTTCACGATGGTTTCGTTCTTATGGATGAACGACGACCACGGAGCCACGCGCCGCGAATAGGCAACGCGCTCGCCATCGCCAGACACATGTAGCGGCGGCAAACGCAGGTCCCATCATGCCCCGCGCCGCAGTTTTCAGAGCGTGGCCAGCCAATCCGATACGGTTCTCAGGAGCTCGTCGTTCTTGCCCTCGAAGAAATGGTTGGCGTCCTTGACCTTGATCTGCCGGTAAGCGCTGTTGCCGGCGGCGAGAGCTGCCGCTGCGCGTGCCTCCACGCCTTGCAGAACTTGCGGCAAGTCTTCACTGCCGTAGAGGTCCAGCACCGGGATGCGGATCTTGCGCACGAACGACACCGTATCCATGCGAGGCTCCTCCGGACGCCCCCCCATCCCGACGGCAATGAGAGCCTTGACATCCGCGCCACCGCCGGCCAGATAATGCGCGGCCATGGTTGCCCCGAGACTGTGTCCGGCAATCACGATCTCCTGAACACCCTTCGTCTTCAGGAAGCGCATCCCCGCTTCGATGCGCGGCCCTGCCTCGGCCATCAGTGGCGCGTACTCGCTCGCCTGGGCCTCGTTGCGCAAGATCGGCATCTGCAGCGATAGCGTCGGCATGCCGCGCTCGGCCAGTCCGGTACGCAGCGGATAAATCACCTGATTCCAGTTCGGGTGCACGCCTATGCCGTGCATCAGAATAACAGCACGCTTCGGATTGGCCGTGTTCGCCTCGGTATAGATTCCCAAGAATCGGTGACTGCCTGCTTCCAACCACACCGCGTCGCCGTCGATCAGCATGTCGACGATCTGGTCCGCCCAGCGTTTTTCCTTGGCGAGATCCGATGCCGGCAGCTCCGCTGCGGCGAGTAGCAACAGGATGAATGTCAGCGCCCACCGCAACCTGACTCGCTTCTGCCTCATGGAATGCCTCCAATGTGCCGCCGCTACAGGCGATCGCTTATTTTAATACGAACGCGTCATCCGGCGATGAGTGCCAGCTGCGACCAGCCAAGCGACACAGCTCGCTCGCTGTGCGCGCGAGTGGACGATCGAGATCCGGGCGGCCGCCGTGAAGGCCGATCCCCTGGTGGCTTGCAGCTCGGGTTGAGGGGAGCGCTCGGCCTTCGGGCCATCGGCGACGCAGAGGCCTGCAAGCCGTGCCTAGAGGCGTCAAATGGCCGACGAGCGGCGTCGCCCCAGTCCGCCGGCTCGCCTAGGCTTGTGAGTGATTTCCCATGCGTAAACCGAGGCGCGTGGGGTCTAGCTACGTTCACGCAAGGAGTAAGCGCCATGACGACATGGAAAGTCAATCTCGCAATTCCAGTTACCCTTGCCCTGTTTCTGGCGGCCTGTGGTGGCGGCAGCACGATTCGGGGCGATGAATCGGGTAGCGCAGGTACGTACGCCGGCACAACGAGCAGCGGTGCTGATGGCAGCAGCGCTGAAGGACGTGCATTCGGCAGTGATGCCCAGGTTGCCACGGCGGAGCGTCCCGACAAGCTGCGCATCTATTTCGACTTTGACAGCAGCTCTATCGACAGCCCATCGCGCCGCCTCATCGAACAGCACGCGGCCTACCTGGCAGCGAACCCCGACGTCAACATCAACTTGACCGGCCATGCCGATGAGCGCGGCACGCGCGAGTACAATCTGGCGCTCGGCGAGCGCCGCGGCGACTCTGTCGAGCGCATGCTGAGTGTGCTGGGCGTCAATGCCGATCGGATCACGACCGTCTCCTACGGCGAGGAACAGCCGCTGGCCATGGGTCATGACGAGACCTCATGGCGAGTCAATCGCCGGGTAGAGTTCATTTACCAGAACTGAGTCTCACTCCCTCCATTGCCGGTGGACCTCGCGCTCGTAAGAGCGCCGACGGTCCACCGGTGATCTTGCGCGACCCAAGCCGCTAGCGAATTAGCTTGCACGGTAACGGTGCTAACGAGAACGCAGCCGTACCTCAGTCGCGCTCAACGTAATCGGCATCGCCAGCCTCTTCCTGTCCTTCACAAGGAAGATCGCCTTTTATGATCTGATTGCCCTCAACGCGGCGTCGGTTCCGGTCAGGCGTCGCCCGATCCATGCAGCATTGACTGATCCTTCTGGCGAGCCCATTTTGGCTCGCGATCCCCTATGACCGCCGCCTCCGTCGAGCGGTTCGACTCTCGCGGGTGGCATGGCTAACATGCTACGGGGTCGCGCTGGCCATGGCAGAGACCGCCCTGGGCTTTATCGGCTTGGGTGTGTTCGACAAAGTCTTTCCAAAGACAGGCCGTTCGAGGAGTACCTGCTTATGTTCTCGCCTCAGGAATATGTCGTTTTGCTTTTGCCGCTTGCCATATGGCGGCATGGCTCGGGATGACTACTCGACGTGCCTTTCGCTGCTGAGGCGGCGAACACGACTCGCGTACGGAAATTAAGGCTATCGTTGCGTCGGCACGCTGCTTCGAGGTGCCTCAAGAACTTCGAGGGTCTGTCTGTCTGCGCGGCTTCATCGATCGAGACCGCTTCCTTGCTGGGAACAAATCCGCCAGCATCGTTTTCATTGTCTCCCGCCTGTCGTCTTTGCGACGGCTGGGCTTAGAGCGCCGATCCCCGCCGTGGCTATACCAACGCAGGCGCACGCGCCGCTCCGGTTGGTGGCGTCTTTGGCGAAGGCGCCGGTTTGGGGTTCCGTGCGGACTCGCAGAGGCATCCATTGCTGTGTCGATCTTATCCCGACCCGTGACCTTCGTTTGTGCCCGAGTTAAGGGGGCAATATTTGGTGTGCGAGTCACCTAGCCCCCCGCACTGCGGGCAATCTGCCTCGCCCACGTACGTCGCCCCATCCGTGGCTCCAGGGCTTTCCTCTAAGCGTGACTCGCTCGGTTCGTCATGGAGGGACAACAACGGGCTCTTCATTTATCGGACCTCTTAATGCCGTGAGGGCGTAATGCCCCGGAAAAACCGTGCATCACTCATTCCACATTTTGTATGTCCATGATTTGCCAATACAAGTGCTTTGGTCAGGAATTCTCTTTTACGCCTCCCTGTAAAGTCTGCCGACGTCTTTTTTGAGCCGATGACAAGCGCGCACCTGAATTACGCTGAGACAGCGATGAAATCCCGGGCAACCAGACACACAGACCGGTGTAAATCGGGTCGACAGCGTCCTTGGCCGCGGCCAACTGGACCCTCGCAACGTGGCGATTCCCTGAGCTACATCATTGAAAAGTTCCGGTACCTGGCGTACAGGAGGAAGCGAAAGATAAGACCATCACGGGCAGGCGAAAAGGAGGTCAGCCATGAAGATGTGGACCAACAACAAAACGTCCCTTCTCTTAGCGAGCGCTCTGATCGTCAACAGCGGGCTGCTAACGGGAAGCGTACAGGCGAATGACACCTCGGAAGTAACGCAGGCCACAAAGGAGGCGCGCCTGTCATGGAAGCCGCCGACGAGCCACACGGATGGCTCGGCGCTGCTGGGCCTGGATCACTTTAACATTTACATGCGTGCGCCCGATCAACCGTGGAAAAGGATCGATACTATCGATGCAAAGCAAACAAGCTACACGGTCAGAAATCTGCCGGTGGGCAAGCACGAGTTTGCCGTCACAGCGGTCTGCGGTAAGCACGGGGAGAGCGCGTTATCGAACGTCGTGAGTAAGGAGATCGGTCGTTCCGGCGCAGACAGAACGCGCGGATAACCCGCGTATAGTGACCTGAAAGGGCCCGCCTCGTGCGGGCCTTTTTCTTTCTGGGCGTCCCGATTCGCCTCTCGCGCTTCCCGTCCGCGCGGTTCTTGCCCGGGCAATGGGCAAAAAAATCCCCGCCGAAGCGGGGCGAGATTCATGGCTCTCAAATGAAACCAGCTTTTGACCGGCTTCTACTTTTGTTCCGCCCTATCCATCCGCAACTTAGTCCACCCGTACGGCGTGGGCAGCGGTTAGAAAAATTCATAAAACACCAAAGGGTTGCCTTTGGCATTGATGGATATCAACAACGAGGCATTTTGAAGCGTGTGTAAAGATTTGCGACAGTTGTGTGCGTAACCGAGGCCGGCGGCATAGCAACCTAGTCTGACGCGGAACGAATGACTTTTTGCGACAAGCGGGCGTCATTCGCCTACCAATGCTTCGTGATCAGATCACGGGTGCGCAGACACCCTTCCAGATCACGGCCACCGCCCTCGTATTCGATGGCGAACGTGCCGTCGTAGCCATGGTCTCGTATGATTCGCAGAGCGCGTCGGTAGTCGATGCGCGTCTCCTCCCCGTCCCGATCAAAGTGCGCGCTTTTCGCTTGGACGTGCAGCGCCTTCGGTGCAAGTATGTCCAGCCCTTCGTAGCGATCAACGTCCCGGGGAAAGTTACCAAAATCTGGGCAGGTTCCCAGCCATGGCGAGTCAACGGCGTCGATGACACGCATGATGTTCTCTGGTCTCGTGCTGATGCCCCAATGGTTCTCGATAGCTACGGGAAGATCATATCTCGCAGCAGTAGGCATGATCCGTTTCAGCGCCATCGTTGCCCGGGTCATTTTCTCCTTAAGCTTAGGCACCGTCGAGGGCATGTTTGTTCTAAGGGTGTGAGCCATCCGCAGCACCCATCTATTCAGCAAAAGCGACCTTGCGGTCTTGCCCGAGCGTGGCGCTCTTGTGCGATCCTGGCCGCGATTAATAGAGCGCCGCCTTTTCAATAACTTTTGGATGCTAAACGATT
>CAYGAS010000146.1:0-5594 GCA_964347935.1 uncultured Nitrospiraceae bacterium
AGCTTCGCGCAAATACCAGTTGACCGTTTTCTTCTCTAAGATATTTTTGCGTCGTATCCCCTCTGCCGCTGTACTTGTAGACAAACGTATCGCCCGGCGCAAAGGGTCCGAACTGCGTCGCCATCGGCTCGGCAGCCACTGCCAGACCGAAGACGCCAAGCAGTGCCATGCCAACCGTGAATACGCTAACCGTTGGTCTGAGGGAGTCGTCTTGGGCGGGGGCGAGGTAGAAGGGCATGGCGGGGGTCCCCATGTGTTCTTGTGCAAACCCAATCTACCAACGCCACAGGGAAAGAAAAAGGCCCGCACAGGGCGGGCCATCTAACGAATCCTTGGGTATCGATCTTTATGGGAGTGCCGGGATGGTATCGTCGCTGCTATACGTAACCAGCCCAAAGCCGCCCAGGATACTCGAACGGTTCCCGGCTGCCTCGTTTTGTCTGCCCCCGCTGACGCTAGCGTCAAGACCGCTTGCGATATTTTCGGCACCTCCTGTGACGGTCGCTTGATTGCCGCTGGCAAGGTTGAGGGCACCGCCGGTGACACTGGCTTTATCGCCGCTGGCCTCATTGACGACGCCCCCGCTGACGCTGGCTTCGGTACCGCTGGCGATGTTTCTCAAGCCGCCGCTGACGCTCGACAATCTCCCGCTGGCAGTGTTCCTGAAACCCCCGCTGACGCTCGAATGGACGCCGGCAGCTGTGTTTTCGGTGCCGCCGGTGGCGGTGGCATAGAGAGCGTTGCTCACATTGTACTGACCAAATACAGCCCCGCCTGACTGCGAGTAGCTATTACCGTCCCCACCGACGAAATAGTGGGAACCAGACTTGTGGTCCTGGGCCCAGATTCGACCTGCTCCGAGGCATTCATCCTCGGTCAGAAATTGACCGTCAGAGCAAACAGAGTCACCAATGCTTCGAGGACCATCGTAACCCACGATCAAGTTGCCAAGGCCGTTTCTTGTGTTGGTAACACCGAGGCCATTTACTATTTGAACATTCAGCCCCGAAAAAAGCGCGGTGTCATATCCATTGATTGTCTGTCGGCTCAGCACGCCGCTGAGCTCCAGCACCGTGTTGCTTCTAATATCTCCAACATCGCCTTCAATCGTGGTGACGCGGGCCTCCAACGCGCTCACATCTAAGTTGTTTATTTGGCCCTGAAGATTATTGTCGGCCACCTGCCGTGCCGCGGTCTCGGTGGCGATGCCGCTTTGCAGGGCGGTGAGCGAGCCGTTCACGTCAAGAAGAGACGCATCCAGCACGGTAATACGATTGTCGGCAACGGTCAGTCCCGCCTGAAGCGTCGCGTCGCCTGCCAAGCGTGCGGTCGCCTCTGTATCGAGCGCGTTTTGCAGTTGGGCGTCGGCCGCCGATCGGGTCGTCGCTTCTTCAGTAATAGCGCTTAGAAGACCGGCGTCGCCGCTGACGCTGGCATTTGCGCCGGCGGCGGTATTGGCCACACCCCCGCTGACGCTGGCGTAGTCGCCGCTCGCCACATTTCCATTCGCCGGGACGTCGGAACCCCCACCAGAGACCGACGATGCTCTACCGCTAGCAGTGTTGTTTTCTCCGCCACTGACACTGGCCGCAAGGTTGCTAGCCGTGTTGTTAAAACCGCCGCTAGCACTCGCACTGTTGGCGTTCGCTAGGTTATAGGCCCCGCCGCTTACACTGGCAAAGCCTCCACTTGCCACATTGAAGCGACCTGCCGTCACGCTCGCCTGCGCGCCGCTCACTGTGTTGTGAAAACCCGCCACCAAGCCCCCGAAGCTTTGGAAACGGTGCTCGCGCCCGACGACCAGATTGTGCGAACCACCGCGCTCGAACGGAAGAACTTCGAGTGGTGGCTCGTTATAGCCGATAATAAGATTGCCCAGGCCGTCTACCGCGCCGTCAGTCGTGAGGGTGTTATTGCGGATATGCACGTTAACGCCGCTGATGATCAGGTGCGGACCAGTCAGGCCGTTAACCGCGTTTTCATCGAGCGTGAAAAATTGCAACAACCTTTCGAGGGCGGCAACCCGGGCCTTCAACGCATCAATCTCACCGATGAGGTCTTCAACCGCGGGATTGCCTCCCCCTCCCCCGCCGGGAGGGGGTTGTGCCAAGGCGGGCGCTGCAAAGACTGTCAGGAAAAGGACTACCGCGAAGGAGCGCAGTATCGTGCTTGTCATTGGATGCCTCCTTTGGTGGCGATCAAGCAGTGACTTGAGCTCAACTGGGACAGGAGGCGGAGGGCAAGACCCCTCAGAAGGCGGAAGGTATGGCGACTGGCGGGTGTATGGGGGTGGCTTTCGAGTAGGAGTCGTCGGAACCCTTGACCGACGAGACGCCGCCCGTGTTGATCGTCACCCGCACAGCACGGTGGACAGATCTGTACTCCAAGCACCGTTGCGTGTCTTTGATCTCAATCAATGAAACACTTGTTGCCCCAGTGCATCGCAGCAACCCAAGAAACCTGTACAGTAGTGTCATGTGCCGAGCGATCTCGCTAGTCACGCTAACGGTCCTTGTTCTCTCGGCACCGGCCTTCGCCGCTACCCTTAGCGGCAAGGTCGTCAAGGTCACCGATGGTGACACCATCACGATCCTTGATAACACCAACACATCTAACAATGTCATAGGAAAAGAAAAAGGCCCGCACGGGGCGGGCCTTGGGTGGTTATGAGGTTGGGCAGGGCTCATCAGGGCTGGAACTCGTAGGCCCCCATGTCTGCATAGTCAACAGTTGCACCCACACCGGTATTAGCTGTCGCCGGATCATCGACACGGGCGTTCGCGTCCTTGTCGAGCGTCGGGGCGGCATCGCCGTCGGCGGCATCGATGCTCGGTGAACCGGTAGAAAGACGTAAGTTGTCATCCGCTGTTCCCACGATGTTATCCACCCCATCCGCATCGACAAAGAGAGGATCGGCATCGATGTTGCCCGTTCCCATGAAACCACCCTCGATGTTGGAGTAGGTGACTGTCACTGTGCCCCACGAGACAATATTTGGATCGGTGGGGGCGTTGTTTCCCCAGATAACGCTGTTGGTTACATTCAGCGTGCTGCCATTGTAGATTGCCCCGTATTGGATTGTCGCGGCATTGCCGCTGAAACTGCTGTTGGTGACATTCACGGTACTTGAAGAATAAATTGCGCCTGCCGCCTGCGCGGTGTTACCGGAGAAGATGCTGTTGAACACATCGAGGGTACCCGAGTAGACAATAATAGCGCCGGCTATATTACAGTCATTGCCCACAAAGACACTGTCCCTAATCGTGACACTGCCAGAAGGATAGCCAGAAATTCCGCAGCCCACGCCGGTCGCATCATCATTATCGAAAAACGTGGTGTTACTCACGGTCGGCGAACCGTTAGTGATAGAGAGGGCTGCGCCGTATGTTCCACGATTCTTCGTGAATATAGAATTGGCCACACTCACACCCGTGCCGTTCTCGATGAGCATGCCGCCACCGTAGATTGTGACACCGGCCGACCCGCGGGTGACGGTGAAGCCATCGAGGCGGGCATTGGGCGCTGCGTACACAACGTGAAACACGACATCCGCGCCGTCCAGCGTTGTCTCATTGAGTTGGTAGTCACGCGCCTCGAGGTAACCCTCCGTCCCCGCGAAGCCGCCGTAGATCTCGACGCCGTCCTTCATTCTGAGCACCAAGGTGTCAGCAGGGTTGCGACGGACGTAGGTCCCTTGCGCCACCCACACCTGCTCGCCAGCCGAAGCAGCATCGACCGCGTCTTGGGGGTGCACAAAAGCGTCCGTCCAGCTGGTGCCGTCCGCCGCCCCGGTGGCGGCTGTATCGACGAACCACGCCTTGACGACCGTGAGGTCGACGGTGGCGATGTTGCTGTCAGCCGCCCCGTCGTTGACGCTGAAGCTAAAACTGTCGGGACCGGTGTAGCCGGGATCGGAGGTGTAGACGAAGTTCGGGCCCGTGCCGGTTAACACGCCGTTGACGGGCGGTGTGGTGATCGTCCAGGTCAGCGGGTTGCCCTCGGGGTCATTGGCGGTGACACTTACGGAGACAGACGTAGCCGACGGGACCGTGGCGCTCATGGCGGTTGCCGTGGGCGGATTGTTTGTCACACCGCCCCCGCTGCTGCCCCCGCCGCCGCTACACGCCAACAGCCCAAAGGTGATCATGAAAATGAGAAAGGCGCCGCCGAGGCGGGAAACCGTCTGATACATGTGTGCACTCCCTAATTTGAGGATTGTTGCCAATAAAAAGGGGCAGGCAGCACAAAACATCTGCATCAACACCCCCGCCCGGTATTCGGAACTTCTAAATTCTTAGCACAAGGCTTCTGCTCATGGCCTTGAACCTTGGGGGGTCAGAGATGGGCGGTGCGTAGTTCGGGATGAATGGGCGTCGCTACGCCGGCGTTTGGGACGATTGCCTGTGCGTCCAACACCGCATCCGGCTTGTCGGGCCGTTCAGGACATGCAGGGCACTGGTTTCATGCGTTGTTGCATCGCGAGATGACACCTAAAGAGCTTGTGCCGTAGAGTGTGAGAGCTTGTGGCACAGAATGTGCGCCACAGCTCCGATCACAAACCGTTTAACTGGTAAATCTCGGATCGAGAGAGGTCACAAGTGAAAGCTAAAACATGTAGACGAAGGAGGAGAACGACCATGCGCAAGCCCCACATCGCCGCGGTGCTCGGCCTCGTGATGGCCGCGGTCCTTGCACTGCCCGCCCCCAACGCCCTCTCGGCGCCCAAGGCGCAGCGCTATCACGCGGTGCTGGATGAGCTGAACGACTCCGGCGTCAACGGCGTCGCGATGCTGACCCTCGGGGACGGCATGCTGACCGTGCGCATCGTGGCTTCCGGGCTGGAGGCCGATAGGACCCACGCCCAGCACATCCACGGGCACAACACCTCCAAGCGCGGTAATAGCAGAGACGCGCGCAACGCGACCTGTCCGACCCCCGCGGCCGACGCCAATGGCGACGGCATCGTGAGCGCCGGCGAAGGCGTGCCGGCCTACGGCCCGGTGCTGCTTGGCCTGACGCCGTTCACCACCGCGCCCGGCGGCGAGATCGACTTCGAAGCGGTCTACTTTTTCGACGAGGACCTGCTGAACCCGCTGCAGAAGCGGGTGATCGTCCTCCACGGCCTGACCGTGAACGGCGAGTATGTGGGCTCGACGCCCGTCGCCTGCGGCCAGATCGAGGTCTTCGAGGCGGACTAACCCCCGGTTTTGCGGGGCCGGTCACCGCGCCGGGGCGACCCGTCCGAGGCGGGCCAGAGCGGCTGCCGGTGACGAAAGCTTGATAATTGGACGATTTGGTTCCTCAATTGTTTGAGCGGGCTGGGGGGCGTTAGCCCCCCAGCGTTTCGGCTGCCATACCCCTCGCCAGAAGCGAGACAGTGGCTGCCCTGCCAGCAAGCCACCCTCAACCCAACCAACCCACCGTCGCACGTGCAACCCGAGCAGGGGGAAGCCTTTCAAGATGGCTTTGCGGGTACCCTGACCGCATCAGCTTTTGTGACACCCTCACCGCCACGGATGCCTCAGGCAACGTCGCGCACGGGGATGCTGTTTTGCCCGTAATCGAGTAACCCGAAATTCGTTTTCTTTGCGCCT
>CAYGAS010000147.1:0-27073 GCA_964347935.1 uncultured Nitrospiraceae bacterium
ACAGAACTCCTTTCACGGAATACCAATTCCATGGCACTGGTAAAGGGAGTGGTACCGCCCGGCGCAAAGAAAGGCGAACGATTCGACCTCGAAGTCGTGACCATGCGGAACTCGGAAACGACCAGTCTCAGCGGCGGCTTCATGATGTTCCTTCGCAAAGCGATCGTTGCAAGGTTTGAGTTGACGCGAGGCTCGCGTACTATACTTTGTGCATGCAGGAATCAAGCCTATGATCAAGGAACCGAGCTTCACCATTGGTATCGAGGAAGAGTACCTGTTGGTCAATCGCGAGACGCGCGATCTGATCAAAGAGGCACCCCCGACGATGCTCGCCGAGTGCCAAAAGCTGCTCGAGGAACAGGTAGCCCCCGAGTTTCTGCAATCCCAGATTGAGATCGGCACGCGTGTTTGCAAGACATTGCAGCAGGCGCGGGAAGACCTTGCATACCTTCGCTACTGTGTGGGGCAGGTGGCCGAGCGGCATGGCCTGGCAATCATCGCAGCGTCAACCCATCCGTTTGCCACCTGGGGTGGACAGAAGCACACCGACAAGGAGCGCTATGACATTATCGCGCGCGATCTGCAGGGTGTAGCACAGCGGCTGATGATCAGCGGCATGCACGTGCATGTCGGCATCGAAGACGATGATTTGCGCATCGACTTGATGGAACAGGCGAGCTACGTCCTGCCACATCTGCTCGCGCTGAGTACCTCGTCGCCCTTCTGGCAGGGTATGAACACGGGTCTCAAGTCATACCGTCTGGCGGTCTGGAACGAGCTGCCGCGCACCGGTTTGCCGGAGCGGTTTGCCAGTTTTGCCGAGTTCCAACGTCACCTCGACGTGTTGGTGAACGCCGGAGAAATCGAGGACGGCACCAAGATATGGTGGGATGTCCGTCCGAGTGTGCGCTTTCCGACGCTGGAGATGCGGGTCATGGACATGTGCACGCGCCTCGACGATACCATCTCTATCGCCGCCTTGTACCGCTGCTGGCTGCGAATGCTGTACCGACTGCGCTTGTCGAATCAGCGTTGGCGTATCTATTCGAATTTCTTGATTAATGAGAATCGTTGGCGCGCACAGCGCTATGGCTACGAAGAGGGGCTGTTCGATTTTGGCAAGGGGGAGATTGTTCCCTATGCAGATCTGTTAGAGGAGATTGTCGCACTCGTCATCGAGGATGCTGGCTACTTCGGCTGTGTCGCCGAAGTGCAGCATGCCCGCAGGATCCTGGACCGCGGCACCAGCGCGCACTGGCAGGTCAAAAGCTATGACGACGCCAAGGCGGCCGGCGCGAGCGATGAAGAGGCATTACGGGCGGTGGTCGACATGTTGATCGAGCAAACCATGCATGGGGTCGAGGCGCCGTAGATTCCCATGGATCTACGCTTTCTGGAAAAACTGCACCCGGATGTACAGGCATTGGTGCACGACATCGAGACGTTTGCATCGACCGAAATTGAAGTGCGTTTGGCCCCGATGCCCTCTAGCAAGACGGCCACGGGCCCAAAGGCGGTGGCACTGATGGCCACTGAAAAGGGCGCCACGCTACTCTATCGCGAGGATGACGAGTTTCAGTCGCGCGCAGCCTTGCACGAATTGTTACACCTGCGACGGTACTGGCTCGATCGTGTGCCACAGCTTGCCGCCGTCGATGATCCACAGGGAGACAAGACCCGTATCGCCAACGAGATCGAGAACACCCTTGAACACCTCATCATCTTTCCGCAAGAGGCGGGCTACCAGTTCGATCCCTACGTCGGCATAAACGCGGGCGAAAGGCAACGTTGGCAGGCCTACCCCTGGGTCAACATCAATGAACCCTGGGCACGTCGAAAAACCGCACTCTTGAGCTGGCTCACGGTCGACGCACTGGTTACTGATGAGGCGGTAAAGAGCCTGGCACGCCGTTATCTGCAAGACGAAGGGCTGCTCGAGGAGGCCGAGAACTTTGCCGACAAGATCCAGCGTCTGAAAAACTCGAAGGAACGCTGCCTCGCCACGGTCGTCCGTTTTCTACAAATCCCGCGCCACGAGGCCGAGATGGTTTATCTGGACGTCAAGAACAAGAAACTCGTACGCACACCGGTGCCTGAGCACTAGATTGATTCGGCGGTAACAACTGCTCCGCACCGTGCAGCCTTAACAAATCGGCAATGGCGCGCGGTCCTGATCCGCCCGCAGTCGCGGCACAGTGCCGCTGCCGCGACGGGCGGCGATGCCCGTAGGTACGCCTATGACGTTTTTTCTATCATCGTCGCAAGCCTTAGGCAGCACTGAGCTTTGATGTACAATGCGGGCAGCGTGTCGCCTTGATCGGGATGGAAGTCGCACAGTGAGGGCAATCCTTAGCCGTGGGTTCAGCTGCCGGCGCTTCCTCTTGGCGTCTCAAGCGGTTAATCGATCGAATCAGCAGAAACACGGCGAATGCCACGATCAAAAAGCTGATCAGGGTATTCATGAACATGCCGTAGTTGAGCGTCACCGCACCAGCCTCCTTGGCGGCAGCCAGCGAAGCGTACGGCCCGGCCTCTTTGCCGGCTTGGAGCACGATAAAGAAGTCTGAGAAATCGATACCGCCCAGTAGCAATCCGATGGGCGGCATCAGCACGTCAGCTACCAGACTCTTTACGATTGTCCCAAAGGCGCCGCCGATGATGATGCCGACGGCCATATCGACGACGTTGCCGCGCATGGCGAATTCCCTGAATTCTTTGAGCATGAGCTTGTTCTCCTATTGTCGTAGCATATGTCAGGTATGTTAGCGTCTCTCTAGTGGCGCTGATCGATTATAACTTGAAACGGACTAGGCAGACCCTATCTCAAAGCTGCCGGGAGGATTCCTCGCACGAACACCAGCGCCGCCGTTGCCCCCGATTGTCTTGATGAGGGCAGTCTCGCTATGCTTGTCATGCACGACGCAACGTAGCGATCACTGGAGTCTGAGTAGAGAAAATTTATGACTACGACAGAGCGCATTGTCCTCGGGGGCGCGGCCGGTAAACAGATCGGTCTCGATCCCCGCATGGCTAACCGCCATGGCTTGATCGCCGGTGCTACCGGAACTGGCAAGACCGTAACCCTGCAGGTGTTAGCTGAAGGTTTTTCACGCATCGGCGTGCCCGTATTGCTCGCCGACGTCAAAGGCGATCTCTCAGGGCTCGCAAGACCTGCCGCACCAGGCGAGAAGATCAAACAGCGGCTGGCCGAGATCGGCATTAGTGACTACCAGCCACGGGCCAACCCTGTCGTGTTTTGGGACCTGCATGCAAAGGCAGGTCATCCCATCCGCGCCACCGTTTCGGACATCGGTCCGTTGCTGCTCGCCACGATGCTCGAGTTGAACGACACCCAGACAGGGGTGCTTTACAGCTGTTTCAAGGTTGCCGATGACAACGGTCTGCTGCTGCTCGACCTGAAGGACTTGCGCGCGATGCTCGCTTGGGCGGCAGACAACGCTCAAAGCCTGTCGCGCGAGTACGGCAAGATTTCGAGCAGCAGCGTCGCGGCCATCCAGCGGCGCTTGCTGGTGCTCGATGAGCAAGGCGCAGATCGTTTCTTCGGAGAACCCGCCATCGCGCTGCAAGACCTTATGCAGACCGATTTTTCCGGCAATGGAGTCATCAGTGTGCTCGACGTCACGCGCCTGTTCTCAAAGTCGCCAAGGCTGTATGCGGCATTTCTCCTGTGGTTGCTGTCCGAGCTATTCGAAGATCTGCCAGAGATAGGCGACCCCGACAGGCCGTGCCTGGTGTTCTTCTTTGACGAGGCCCATCTGCTTTTCGATGAAGCCCCGAAGGCGCTGCTCGACAAGATTGAACAGGTCGTGCGCCTGATTCGTTCCAAGGGCGTTGGGGTCTACTTTATTAGTCAAAGCCCGCTCGACATACCTGCGGATGTTCTGGGACAGCTCGGGTTGCGGATCCAGCACGCACTGCGGGCGTTTACTCCCAAGGACCAGAAGGCGGTGAAAACCGCGGCCAGCACATTCCGGCAGAATCCGGATCTCGATACTGCCAAGGCCATTACCGAGCTTGGTATCGGCGAGGCGCTGGTCTCCGTCCTCGATGCGCGCGGCAGCCCGACGGCCGTCGAGCGCACCTTGATACGCCCGCCGGAATCGCGCATCGGGCCGCTCAGCGAAGAGGAACGCCAACAACAACTTGGCCGCTCACGGCTAGCGGGCCGCTACGATAAAGCGGTCGATCGCGAATCGGCTTACGAGCGGCTGCGGGCTCGGGCCGAGCAAGAAACCGCGGCGCAGGCGGCGGCCGAGGCATCCCACGAACGCGCCGCCCCACGCGGGCGCCCGCGCCAATCGGTAGCTGAAGCCATGGTAACGAGTGCGGCTCGCGCAATTGGCAGCCAGATCGGTCGACAGATCATACGCGGCGTGCTCGGTTCGATCCTGCGCAGCCGCTGACATAGCGCTCAAGACGCTGCACGGTCCCGCGCGCTTGCGCTAGGCGCGCCGTGGCGGTCAAGCTATATGGGTGCAGACATCGCCTTACGGTGCGCCCGCAACGCGATAGCGGGATCGTCAAGTCATTCAGGCGTCATGGCGCCGTGCATCCCACGGAGGGTGTGAATTGGCGCCGTCGTCGGCAGTTAATATAAGATACGAGGCTTCGATAAGCACAGGAGGAACCGTGACGACACATTTTCTTGTACACGATAAGGCCGATACCGTCGGGGTGGTTGTGGTCGAAAACGTTCAGGCCGGGCAGGACCTGACCGGCTGGATCATGGAGACCGATGAGACCATTACCGTCAAGGCCAAGGATCCGATTCCGCTCGGCCATAAGGTGGCGCTCGGCGACATCAAGGAAGGCGACACCGTTATCAAATACGGGCATGACATCGGCCGTTCGATCGCCAACATCGGCAAGGGCGGTCACGTCCACGTACAAAACACCAAGACCAAAAGGTGGTAACCATGGCTGCACCGAAATCTTTCTGGGGCTATCGGCGCGAGAACGGCCGGGTCGGTATTCGCAACCACGTCATCATTCTTCCGCTCGACGATCTTTCGAACGCCTCTTCCGAGGCGGTCGCTAACAATATTAAAGGCACGCTCGCCTTGCCGCATGCCTACGGGAGACTGCAGTTCGGCGAGGATCTGGAGCTTTTCTTCCGCACCCTGATCGGGACCGGCAGCAACCCGAACGTGGCTGCCTGCATTGTCATCGGCATCGAGCCCGGTTGGACCGGTCGCGTCGTCGAGGGCATTGCCAAGACCGGCAAGCCGGTGGAGGGCTTCAGCATAGAGGGTAATGGTGACCTTAATACCATCGCTGCCGCCTCGCGCAAGGCGCAGCAGTTCCTGCAATGGGCCTCGGAGTTGCGACGCGAGGAGGTGCCGATCAACGAACTGTTCGTCTCGTGCAAGTGCGGCGAGTCGGACACGACCTCCGGTCTGGCCTCCAACCCGACCGTCGGCAATTTGGTCGACAAGCTCGATCCCCTGGGCGTAACGAGCTGCTTCGGCGAAACCTCGGAGCTTACCGGTGCTGAGATGGTCTGCGCGGAACGTGCAGCGACCCCAGCGGTGAAGCAAAAGTTTCTCGATACCTGGAATGCCTACAACGACTTTATCAATGAGTGCAAGACCGACGATCTCTCTGAATCCCAACCCACCAAGGGCAATATCGCCGGCGGCCTCACGACAATCGAAGAGAAGGCCTTCGGCAATTTCCAGAAGATTGGCAAGAAGACCAAGTTCATCGACGTGCTGAAACCGGCGGAGGCGCCGGCCAAAGGCGCAGGCCTTTATTTTATGGACACTTCTTCGGCGGCGGCCGAGTGCGTGACCCTGCAGGCAGCCGCCGGATTCGTCGTGCACCTGTTTCCCACGGGCCAGGGTAACGTGATCGGTAATCCGATCGAGCCGGTCATCAAGCTTACGGCCAATCCGAAGACCGCGCGTACCATGAGCGAGCACGTCGATCTCGACGTCTCCGGGATCCTGCGCCGCGAGATGACGCTCGATGAGGCTGGCGACGCGCTTATCGACATCACTGTGCGCACCTGCAATGGTCGGCTTACCTGCGCGGAGGCGCTCGGTCATCGCGAGTTCGTTCTTACCAAGCTTTATCGCAGTGCGTAGCGCCAACGAAAGGAGCATCTTATGGCGCGAGTCCGGGACGTAGGCATCGACGAGGTACCGGAAGACGTCCAAGCGATATACCGGCGCTTCGCCGAGGACTACGGCCCGTTCCTCAACCAGGTCAAGGTGTTCGCCCATCGGCCGTCGGCGGTCAAGCATCTGATGGGTCTGCTGCTGGAATTTGCCGACGAAGCGCTGCTGCCAAAGCGCTATCTCGAGATCGCGCTCGTAGTGGTGTCCAAGCTCAATGAGTGCCGCTACTGCGTGGCGCATCACGAGCCGCGGCTTATAGAGCAGGGGCTCGATGCGCACACGGTGGCGCACATCCTCGATCCTGATTGTCCGGGACTTGATGAGGTAGACAGGCTCGTGCGCGACTACGCCGTGCAAGTCACGCAACAGCCACAGTACATGCAAGACGCCATCTTCACGGACCTGCGCGAGCACTTCAGCGAAGCGCAGATCGTCGAGCTGACACTGCGCATCGCACTTTGTGGATTCTTCAATCGTTTCAATGATGCGCTGCAGATCGGTATCGAAGACGCTGCCATCAACCAAATGCTTGCCCAGGGCGCATCGGTTGCAGATCTGCCGCGGCACGGTGCGCCGCGTAAGACGGTGTGAACAAAACCAATCCTGTATTGCAGGTTGCCGTGTGGCGTGGCGCGCAGGAGGGCGAGTTCGTTTCTTATCGGGTGCCGCGGTGGGAAAACCAGACGGTGCTCGACGTCGTCACCTTCGTGCAACGCCGCCTGGATGCCACATTGAGCTATCGTTTTGCCTGCCGCGTGGGTGTGTGCGGTTCCTGTGCCATGACCATCAACGGCGTGCCGCGCTGGACCTGTCGCACGCATGTCGCGCGCGTGGCGCGCGGTGGCCGCCTCGAGATTGCACCCTTGTGCAACATGAAGGTCATCAAGGATCTGAGTGTCGACATGACCGACTTCTTCGATAAATGGGCACGTGCACGTGGCAGCTTTGCTGCGGCCGCCGAACCCGCCGCGGATTTAGCCCGGATCCCCCCGGACTCGCGCGAACGCCGGGCGGCCGAGGCCGGTATCGAATGTATCGGCTGCGGCGTGTGCTATGCGGCGTGCGACCTGGTCAGTGCCAATAGTGATTACCTGGGGCCGGCAGCGCTCAATCGCGCATGGACCTTGGTGAATGACGTGCGCGACGCCGACCGTCGCGCACGATTGGCGGCGGTGGCGGGTGATGCCGGCTGCCATGCCTGTCACTCGCAGCAGGGATGCGTGCAGTGGTGCCCGCAACAGCTCAATCCGACGGCGGCGATCGCCGGCCTCAAGCGCGCCACGATACGGGCCGCGCTCAAGGGAGAGTTTTGAGCGCGCGCACGCAAGTGCTGCTGTGGCTGGCGCAGCGCATCAGTGGTGCGGTGCTGGCGCTGACGGTGACAGTGCATCTCGCCACGCTGATCTATGCCGTGCGCGGCGGCTTGAGCGCAGCCGAGATCCTTGCGCGTCTGCACGGCAACGCCGCCTGGTTCGCGTTCTATCTCATCTTCGTTGCCGCGGCGGCGATTCACGCGCCGCTCGGCCTGCGTGTGATGCTGACCGAGACCACGCCTTTGCGAGCGCCATGGCCCGGCATGGTGGCCGGCCTTTTCGGCGTGGTGGTGGCGATACTCGGCGGGCGTGCGGTTTTCCTGCTTTTCGCTGCCGGAGCGGCTTGATGAGTGTTCACACCTCCGGTTGGCGCGCGCGTAACCATCCGAACTACTGGGCGTTTGTCCTGCATCGCACCTCGGGCGTGTTGCTGGCGCTGTTTCTGCCGGTGCATTTCTGGGTCCTGTCCCAGGTCGTGCGCGACGCGGCCTTCGATGCCTTTCTCGCTTGGAGTGCGCATCCGCTGGTGAAGGCGGCGGAGACGCTGCTGGTCGTGTCGCTTGCTGCCCATTTGACAGGTGGCGTGCGATTGTTGGCGATCGAGTTTATGCCCTGGCAGGACTGGCAGAAGACCTGGGTCGCGTTAGCTGCAGGATTGAGTCTGGTTGTCGGTCTGTTGTTTCTACTCAATGTCGCCTGAACTGCTCGTGGTACTGGCCGGCGCTTTTCTGGCCGCCTTCGCCGTCGGTCTCACCGGTTTCGCCGACGCGCTCATCGCCTCGGCTGTGTGGCTGTATGTGCTCGCACCCGTGGAGGCGGTGCCGTTGATCGTTGCCACCGGTATCGTCATTCATCTGATTTCGCTCGTGTACCTGCGCCGCCACCTCGTTTTCGATCTCCTATGGCCTTTCCTGGTCGGCGGCACTATTGGCGTGCCCTTTGGCGCTTGGTTACTGCGCTACGCAGAGCCCGAACCGTTTCGCACCTTTGTCGGCGTGCTGCTGGTGAGCTACAGCGCCTTCGCCTTGGCCTCACCGAAGCTCAGGTTGGTTCATGCCGGCGGTCGCGGCGCAGACGGCACGATTGGCCTAATCGGCGGCATGCTTGGCGGCTTTGCCGGCTTGAGCGGCGTGGTGCCGACTGTGTGGAGCGGTCTACGCGGTTGGTCCAAAGACAGGCAGCGCGGTGTGTATCAGGGGTTTATCTTGGCGATGCACACGATGGCACTGTTCTGGTTGGCAACCGTTGGGTTCGTGAACATGGAATTGTTCATACGCTTTCTTTGGTGCGTGCCCGTTCTCGCCGTGGGTACGTGGGCGGGTCTGAAACTCTACAGACGCATCAACGAGCAGCAATTTCGTCGGCTCATACTGGTGCTGTTGCTGCTGGCGGGGGCGGCGTTGCTCATATATTAGGTGTATCATTGCGCCGATGAAGGTCGACACGAAAGTCGTCGAGGACGTCTGTAAAGAGCTCTACATCCGCGCGCTCAAGCGCCTGCCGGATGACATCAAACAGGGGTTCGCGCGCCTCGACAAATCGGAGAGCGACGCTACCGGCAAGCGCATTCTCGGCACGATGATCCGGAATATCGCCGTCGCCGAGTCGACCGATAATCTGCTGTGCCAGGATACCGGCATACCCATCTATAACGTGACCATTGGGCGCGACGTCGAGGTCAACGGCCATGCCTTGAAGCGGGCGATCAGCAACGGCTGCGCGGCGGCGACGCGTGATTATCCGTTGCGTTCGTCGGTAGTGCACCCGATCACGCGGGTAAACGAGCACACCAGCACTGGCCGGCGCATACCCGTGGTCAATATCGATTTCTCGGACCGTGCGGAGGAGCTTCGCATCGAGATGATTCCCAAAGGCAGCGGCTCGGAGAACGGCTCATTCCTGAAGATGTGTATTCCCGCGGAAGGCGTCGACGGCATCAAAACCTTCGTCATCGACAAGGTGATCGAGGCGGGCGGCAAGGTCTGCCCGCCGACTATCGTCGGTGTGGGCGTCGGCGGTACGGCCGATCTTTGCATGCATCTCGCCAAGGTCGCCGCTACGCGCCCGCTTGGCAGCGTGTGTGAAGACCCGGAGGGTGCCAAGCTGGAAAAGGAGCTCACCGTCGCCGTCAACAAGCTTGGCATCGGCCCGCAGGGGCTCGGCGGCGATTCCACGGCGTTCGCCGTGCACGTGGAGACGGCGGCGACGCACATCACCATGAACCCGGTTGCGGTCAACATCCAGTGTCACTCCGCACGCCGTGCGAGCGCCACTCTGACGCCGAAGGGCGTCGAATACCGTTTTTAGCATGGCGCATTACGACTTCACGATGCCAGTGAGCGAGCAGCAAGTGCGTGAGCTGCGCATCGGCGACACCGTCTGTTTGAACGGCACGCTCTACGGCATACGCGACGCGACGCACATTCATATGTTTGATCGCGGCCGCGAAACCCGTTTCGATCTGCGAGGCCATGCGGTGATCCACACCGCGCCGAACGTGAAAAAGGTAGCGAAGTCAGCCGAGTTTCCCGTGGGCTATGCGCCCGTATGCGTCGGCACCACGACGAGCGCACGCATGGAGCGTTTTACCCGCCCGCTGATGCAGCAATACGGCGTGCGCATGATCATCGGCAAAGGCGGACTGATGGCGCAGTCGCAGCGGGCCTTCATGGAGCTCGGCGGCGTCTATCTCGCCATCATCGGCGGCACCGCGGCGCTCGAGACTACCTGGATCGAGGCGATCGAAGATGTCGATCTCGATGACCTCAACCCCGAGAGCCTGTGGAAGTTTCGCGTGACAGGGTTCGGGCCGCTGCTGGTGGGCATGGATAGCCAAGGTGGCAGCCTGTATGAGGCCGTGCAGAAGACAGCGGCGGAACGACGCGCCGATGCGCTCACCGCGCTCGGCGTCAAATCTTGAACAGAATTCGTACCGACATCCTCGTCCTGGGCAGCGGCGGGGCCGGCCTGCTCGCATGTCTGCATGCGCATAAGTATGCGCCCGACCTATCTATCACCGTCGCCGTCAAGGGACTGCTTGGCAAGTCGGGGTGCACGCGCATGGTGCAGGGCGGCTACAACGTTGCGCTCGCACCCGAAGATTCGGTCGAGCGCCATTTTATGGATACCCTCGAGGGCGGCAAGTGGTTGAACAACCAGGAGCTCGCCTGGACCTTGGTAACCGGCGCGCAGAGCTGTATCCGCGAGCTCGAGAACGAGCACGGTTGTTTCTTTGACCGCAACCCCGATGGCACGATCCACCAGAAGGCCTTCGCCGGTCAGAGCTTCGATCGCACGGTGCACAAGGGCGATCTCACGGGCATCGAGATTATCAATCGCTTGGCCGAACAAGTGTGGGCGCGAAACATCAATCGCTTGGAAGACCACCGCGCCATCGAATTCATAAAGAGCGCCGGCGGCGACGCTCTGGCCGGCGTGCTCATGATCGACATACGAAGCGGCGAGATCGTCTTGGTCCAGAGCAAAGCGGTGTTGTTGGCGACGGGGGGCGGGCCGACGATGTACCGCTATCACACCCCTTCCGGCGACAAGAGTTGCGACGGCATGGCCATGGCGTTACGCGCAGGGCTTGTGCTGCGCGATATGGAGATGGTGCAGTTTCATCCCACGGGCCTGCTTGCCGGTCCGGACACGCGCATGACGGGCACCGTTTTGGAGGAGGGGCTTCGCGGCGCCGGCGGTTACCTGCTCGGCGGCGACGGCGAGCGCTTTATGCAGAACTACGACCCGAGCGGCGAGCGCGCTACGCGCGACATCGTCAGCCGAGCCATGTATGAGGAAATCCGTCGCGGTAACACGACGCCGCTCGGTGGACTCTATATCGAAATGAAACATCTTGGCGCCGACAAGGTGCGTCGAATGTTCAAGGGCATGGTGCAACGCTGTGCCGATTGCGGTTTTGATCTTGCCGCGGGTCGCGTCGAGGTCATTCCCACGGCGCACTACATGATGGGCGGCGTGATGTTTGATGGCGACTGCTCGACGGCCTTGCCGGGCTTGTTTGCCGCCGGCGAGGATACGGGTGGTGTGCATGGCGCCAACCGCCTCGGTGGCAACGGCGTTGCCAACTCTACGGTGTTCGGCCGCATCGCCGGTGAGCGCATGGCGAAGTGGGCGGTTAGCGAGGGCGCATTTCATGACCCGGACGAAGGCGCGATCGCCGAGGCGATGAAGCAGGCGCGCCTGCCGCTCAATCGCCCGCCCGGTGATCTGGAAAGAATCCGCGAGCGCCTGTATGAGATCATGTGGGATGACGTCGGCATTATTCGCGATGCGGCCGGCCTCGCGCGTGCGCAAGCGGCGCTCGCGGCACTGGACGCGCAACTGGAGGCGACCGGCGTACCGCGATCGAGCCTGGCTTATAACCTGAGTTGGCATGATTGGCTCAATCTTAAGAATTTGATACTCGTGAGCCGCGCGGTTACGGTGGCAGCGATCGCGCGCGAGGATTCCCGCGGCGCACATTACCGCAGCGATTTCCCTCTGACCGACGATCTGGGGCGCTCTGCGTTCACGCGCGCGCGGCTGCAAGCCGGCGATATCGCCATCGACACCGAAGCGGTACAATTTACGCGCGTGAGACCCGGGGAAAGCCTGCTGCGGACGTAGCCCGCGGCCGCACGCGGAACGCACATCGCTCGCAGTACGTCCTGTCAACGGTAGGCCTGCCTCCAGGAGCTATGGCTGAAGTCGTTATTTCCGAGTTTATGGATGAAGCGGCCGTCGAGGATCTGGCGGCCACTTATGACGTGCTGTACGACCCGACGCTGGTCGAGCGGCCGGAGGAACTCCTGGCCACCGTAGGGACCGCGCTCGCGCTGATCGTGCGCAACCGCACCCAGGTACGCGGCGATCTGCTCGATGCGGCGGCGCATCTGGAGGTGGTCGGGCGCCTCGGCGTCGGCCTCGATAATATCGACACCGAGGTGTGTCAAACGCGCGGTATCAAGGTCCTGCGCGCAGACGGTGCCAATGTCTTGTCGGTCGTCGAGTATGTGCTGGCGGGTCTGTTGCTGTTGCTGCGCCGCGCGTTCCTGGCGACCGCGGCGGTGCTCGCCGGCGAATGGCCGCGCACACGGCTGCTCGGTCACGAGGTTGCCGGCAAGACGCTCGGACTGGTCGGCTTTGGTGCGATCGCGCGCGAAATCGCCCCGCGTGCACGTGCCCTCGGCATGCGCGTGATCGCCTACGATCCCTTTGTCGCTCGCGACGATCCCGCGTGGAACCGGCTTGCGGTCACGCCTTGCGCCCTGACTGCGCTCTTGCGTGCGGCCGATGCGGTGAGCGTTCACGTGCCGTTGAACGATGCGACACGTTGCCTCATCAATGCCGAGGCCCTGGCTGAAATGAAGCCCGGTGCGGTCTTGATCAATAGCGCGCGCGGCGGGGTCGTGGACGAGCAGGCGTTGGCGGCGTCGCTGCGTGCGGGGCACCTCGCCGGTGCCCTGCTCGACGTTTTCGAAACGGAGCCGTTACCGGCCAATTCGCACTGGGTCGGCGTACCCAATGTCGTGCTCACGCCGCATATCGCCGGCGTCACTGCCGAATCCAACGTACGCGTGAGCGCGATGGTCGCGGCGGCGGTACGCCAGGCGCTCGAGGAAAAAGCATGATGAAAACCGTGAGCGCAGATGCGCTGCTTGCTTTGGCGAAGGGTGCCTTGGTGGCGGCCAACACCTCACCCGAGAACGCAGCCATCGTTGCCGAGGCCTTGGTGGCCGCCGATGCCGAGGGACTCTCCGGGCATGGCGTCTCGCGCGTGCCGTTTTATGCCGACCAGGCGCTGAGCGGCAAGGTTGATGGACGGGCGACGCCCGCGGTGCGGGTGACCGCATCGGGCGCGGTGTATGTGGACGCGCGCGATGGGTTTGCTTTTCCGGCGATTCAAGCGGGGCTTGATCGCGCGCTCGAGATGATTGGCGCAGCAGGTACAGTCAGCGTCGCGATTACCAACTCGCATCACTCGGGTGCGAGCGGGTATCACGTCGAGCACGTTGCCAACCGTGGTTGCGTCGCGCTCGGTTTCACCAACTCGCCGTCGGCGATGGCGCCGTGGGGCGGGCACAAGGGCACATTCGGCACCAACCCGATTGCCTTTACTTGCCCACGAAAGGACCACCCGCCGCTGGTGATCGATCTGTCGCTCAGCAAGGTCGCGCGTGGCAAGATCATGGTCGCCGCGCAGAAAGGCGAAAGCATTCCCTTGGGTTGGGCGCTCGACGCCGACGGCCAGCCGACCACCGACGCCGACGCGGGCATGGCCGGTACCATGTTGCCGATCGGCGAGGCCAAGGGCGCTGCGCTTGCCATGATGGTCGAGATCCTGACCGCGGCGCTCACCGGTGCCCACTTTGCCTATCAGGCGAGCTCGTTTTTCACGGCCGAGGGACCGCCGCCACGTATCGGCCAGTTTTTTATCATCATCGACCCGAAGGTGTTCGCGGGCGAGCAGTTCAGCACGCGCGTCGAAGAATTGATTACCGAGATCCGCGCACAGCAGGGCACACGCTTGCCTGGGGATCGCCGTCTGGCGCAGCGCGAGAAATCGCGCAAGCATGGAATCGCATTGCCTGAACCGTTGTACCAGAACCTCGTCCAGCGTGCCGGTGGAAGTTAAACACACGCCAAGTACGCTATCGTGCAGGGTGGCGGGGTAGATCAACACAAAAGCCGTGAGTCGGATCCGGCGCCAGCGATGGGTGCCCGGCACGATGCCCGGTCCATACAAGCCGACTTGTTGTTAGAATGCCTGTCGCGGCAGGGCGTTCACCCCTAGGCCGGCAGCTGAGGAGGGCGCGGTGGAAAAGCATTTTCGTTTCTCGAAGTCACACGAAGAGTTAATGGCGCGTGATGCGAATCACGTGCTCGGCTGGCGTTATCAGCCACGCATCGTGTTCAACGGCGGCAAAGGCGTCATGCTCACTGACGTCGACGGCAATGAGTATTACGATCTGACCTCTGGCATGATGTGCCTGGTGCTCGGTCACAGCCATCCGGAGTTGACCGAGACCCTGCGCGAGCAGGCGGGCGCGTTCGTGCACCACTCGTCCTGGTACAGCAATCCCGCGATCATCGCATTCGCCGAGCTGCTCGGCACGAGCCTGCCGGACAATCTTAGCGTCGTCAACTTCACTGTCACGGGCTCAGAGGCCAATGAAGTGGCCATGCGCATGGCGCTCGGCGTCACGGGCAAGTACGACATCGTCTCCATCATTCGCGGGCTGCATGGCGGCAGCCTGGCGGCGGAGTCCGTAACCACCGTCGGCGGTGCACGCAAACGCAACCTCGGCCCGTTGATGATGCCCTCGCGTGCCAACACCATCTTGCCGCCCTTTTGTTATCGCTGTCCCATCAACCTCAAGCATCCGAGCTGCGACATCGCCTGTCTGGACACGAGTGAGCAGATCATGGAAAGCGTCACGAGTCAGGATGTCGCCGCTGTCATGGCCGAGACCATGCTGGTCGCCGGCGGGATGATCGTGCCCCCGCGGGAGTGGTTGCCGCGCTTGCAGGCATTGGCCAAACGCTGGGGCGCCTTGCTCGTGCTCGACGAGGCGCAACTGGCGCCGGCACGCACCGGCAAGCTCTGGGGGTTCGAGCACTACGACGTCGTACCGGACATCGTCACCTTTGCCAAGGGCATGAGCGCGGGCATGGCCATCTGCGGCACCATCACGACACCCGAAATAGCGGAACGCGCGCGCGGCCGCTCGGGCGTGCCTTGGGGCGGGACCTATTCGGGGGATCCCCTGGCGGCCGCGGTCGCATTGAAGCAGCTCGAGATCGTGTTGCGCGACAAGCTCGATGAGCGCGCGGCGACATTGGGCGCCTATCTGGCGCAACGGCTCGCAGAGATCGGCACACGTTCGGAGGTAATTGGCGACGTGCGCGGTAAGGGGCTGTATCAGATGCTCGACATCGTCGTCGATAAGAAAACAAAACGACCCGATGCCGAGATGGCTGAGCGCATCCGCTACAACATGCTGCTGGAAAACCTGGTTTGCATCTGTGTGAAGAATTTCATCCGTATCTGCCCGCCGCTCATCATCAATGAGGCGCAGATCGACGAGATCGTGGGCAGGATGGAAACGGCGGTCCAGCGTGCGCAGGCCGGCTTTCCCAAGGATGTGGATTTCACCGGCTCGAGCTCATTGGCGGTGGCTGAGCGGCACGAGCGTATCGCCTGAACGTGCCTACGAGCGGCGAAGTAAGGACCGATGTCGCCATCATCGGCGGTGGCATCATTGGTTCGGCGATCGCCTATTTTCTTGCGCGTGGCGGCCGCGGCGGCACGATCACGGTCATCGAGCCAGATCCTGCGTACGAGCACGCCGCCACGCCCCAAGGTGCCGGCGGCGTGCGCCAGCTCTTCAGTTTGCCGGAAAACATCTGGATGTCGAAGTACTCCCTCGGCTTCTATCAGCGCTTTGCCGAAACCATGGCGCTCGACGACACGCCGGCAGAGATCAACTTTCGGGCCTTGGGTTATCTGTTTCTGGTCGGCAAAGACGGCGTTGAGCAGATGCGGGCCAATTATCGTCTGCAAATCGCGGAAGGTGTGCACGCCGAGCTCTGGGATCGAGAAACGGTGAGCAAACATTTTCCCTCACTCGGCACTGCCGATGTGGAGCTGGCGACGTACTCACCCGACGACGGCTGGATCGATCCGGAGAGCGCGCTTCGGGGATTTCGGCGCAAGGCCGAACATCTGCGTGTGCGCTATTTAAAAGACCGCCTGTGCGCCCTGGCTGCGCGCGGGTGCAAGCTCACGCGCGGCCGTCTCGAGAGCGGACGCACGCTGCGTGCCGATGTCTATATCAACGCCGCCGGCGCCTGGGCGGGGGCGGTCGCGCAGATGGCGGGGATGGCGCTGCCTGTGATGCCGCTTTGCCGCTTGCAGCATTACTGGCGCTGTCAAACGCCGATCGAGGCGCTGCCGCTGGTGAAAGACGAGTCGGGGCTGTTTTTTCGTCCCGAGGGCCAGGGGTTTGTAGGTGGCCGGCCGAGCTTTGCTATCGAGCCTGGATTCATCTTCGATGCTGCCAGCGGGCCCTTGCATGATTATTTCGAGCGCGAAGTCTGGCCATGGCTCGCCAAGCGTGTGCCGGTGTTCGAAGCCGTGCGCTGCGAGCGGACCTGGGCCGGCCACTACGACGAGAACCTCTTCGACGGTAGCATGATCTTCGGGCGCTGGACGGGCGGTTGCGAAAACTTTTATGTCGCCTGCGGGCTGTCGGGACATGGCATCATGCACGCCCCCGCGGTGGGGCTCGCCATGGCCGAGTTGGTACTCGACGGGCGCGGCCACAGCATCGATGTCGTGCGCTTCGGTTATCAGAGGGTGCTGGATAACGCGCCCTATCGCGAGCGAGGCATTATTTGATCGCGCCCCCTGCGTGTGCCTCGGTGAGAGTTAAGCTTGGGTGCGACGCGTGCGATGCCAGGCGACGCAGGCCCGTGCCAGCGCCGCCAGCGTGTCAACACAGCGAGCGGTCAAGGTGGGCGCAGCGCCTTCCAGCGCAGCGGGCAGCTCGCTGCATCCCAGCACGACGGCTAGCAGCTCTTGCGTGAGCAGGCGTGTGACGGCCTCACTCGCCAGACGGCGTGCCGTTGCCATGTCATGGCGTTTGACGCACGCGATCGACGGCAACACCAGCTCGTTCATAAGCTCGTCTGCCGGTAAAACCGTACGCATGCCAGCCGCCTCGAGGCGGCGCTGGAAAAATCCGGAGTGCAGCGTTGCCGCCGTCGCGAGCAGCCCGATGTTGCCGCCTGCGCCTTGCTCTTTCAGAGCAGTACAGGTGGCATCGGCAATATGGATGATCGGGACGCTGGCGGCCTGGCAAAGCTCATCGTACCAGTGATGAGCCGTCACACAGGGAATAACGATACACCCCGCACCGGCAGCCTCGAGTGTGCGCACGCCCTCGGTCATAGCGGGCAGCGGCGATTCGCCCTCGCCGCGTAGAATCGGTGCCACACGGTCGGGGACCTGCGGCACTGAATACACGATGACCGGGATGTGATCCTGGTCGCGCTCGGCCGGTGTGGCGCTAACCAGTTTATTCAGAAAATCGACAGTCGCGAGCGGACCCATGCCACCGAGCACGCCGACCCGGGCGAGGCCGTACGGCGCGCTAATCAAACCGGGCGGTCCCCTTTGATGGTGGTCCGGTGCATATGACGCGTGCACCGCGGCTCGTAGCCAGTAGCGAGATGAATCGTACAGCGGTTGTCCCAGAACAATACATCGTGCAACTGCCAGCGATGCCGATAAGTGAACGCGGGCTGCGTGGTATGCTCGTTTAGCGACTTCAGTAACGCGTGTCCGTCCTCGTACAGACCTTCGATGCCGATGGTGAGGCCCGGACTCAGATAGAGCGCCTTGCGTCCGGTCTCGGGGTGCGTGCGGACCAACGGGTGACTGACCTCGGGGACTTGCGCTCTTTGTGCCTCGGTCATGTCACGGCGGCCGTGGCCGCTCCCCTTTTGCTGCGAGCGCTGATGGTACTGGGCGTATCCGTGAATGGCGCGCAGACCCTGCAGGCGCGTCTTCATCGCATCCGTCAGCGCGTCATAAGCGGCGTAAAGACTCGCGAAGAGTGTGTCGCCGCCCTGCGGCGGGATCTCCAAGGCATAGAGCAGCGAGCCGAAGGCCGGATACGCCTGATAGGACAGGTCGGTATGCCACTCGTTTCCGGCATCCTGCAGCCCGATGGCTTGGCCGTTCACGCGCTTGTTCGAGATAAGCAGGATTTCCGGATGATCGGGCAGCAGGAATTGATTCAGCACGTGGACTTCGAGCTCACCAAAGCGTCGGCTGAAAGCGATGTGTTGCGCGGGCGTGATGTGCTGGCTGCGGATTGCCAGCACGCAATGCTCGAGCAGGGCCTGATGGATTCGTTCAAACTGCTCGTTATCGTCGAAGCGCGCGAGGTCGGCGCCAATGACCTCGGCACCCAGCACGTCAGAAAGGGGTCGAATCTCGATGTTCATCCGCCCCGCTCACCGATAGCACGACTTCTTTGCAAGGTAATCTTAGTGGTGCAGGATCTTCGACAGGAACAGCTGGGCGCGATCACTACGCGGTGTGCCGAAAAACTCATCCTTCGTAGCGTCTTCGACGATGCGCCCTTCGTCCATGAAGATCACGCGATGTGCTACCTTGCGCGCAAAGCCCATCTCGTGGGTAACGACCATCATGGTCATGCCTTCCTGCGCCAGCTCAACCATCACGTCCAGCACTTCATTGATCATTTCCGGGTCGAGCGCCGAGGTCGGCTCATCGAACAGCATGGCGATGGGATCCATGGCGAGCGCGCGCGCAATGGCGACGCGTTGCTGTTGACCACCTGAGAGTTGAGCCGGATGCTTGGCGGCTTGATCCACCAGGCCGACCCGTTCGAGCAGTTTCATGCTGCGTTCTTCCGCCTCCGCTTGCTCGCGCCCCAGTACCTTTATCTGTGCCAGCGAAATGTTCTGCAATACCGTCATATGCGGAAACAACTCGAAGTTCTGAAACACCATACCGATCCCCGAGCGCAACTTGGGTAAATTGGTGTCCTTGTCGCCGACCGAAACACCGTTGACGGTGATCATGCCCTCTTGGAAGGGCTCCAAGCCGTTGACACATTTGATCAAGGTGCTTTTGCCCGACCCCGAGGGCCCGCAGACGACGATTACCTCACCTTTGGCCACTTTCGTTGAGCAGTCAACCAGCACCTGGAAGTCGTCGTACCATTTGCTGACGTTGCGCATTTCGATCATAACGCGTACCTTCGTTGCAATCGTTTGACCCACATCGAACCGGCGAGGCAGATCACGAAGTAGACCACGGCTGTCGTACCGTACATCTCTATCAAGCGGTTGTCACGCACCGCCACGAGATCGGCCGCAGTCAGAAAATCCTTGAGCCCCACCACGTACACAAGCGAAGTGTCCTGGAACAGAACGATCGCCTGGGTCAATAACACCGGTACCATGTTACGAAAGGCCTGCGGCAGCACGATGTAGCGCATGGTTTGAGCATAGCTCAACCCAAGTGCCATGCCGGCATGGATCTGCGCCCGCGTCACGCTCTGAATGCCGGCGCGGATGATCTCGCAGTAATAGGCCGCCTCGAACAGCGTGAAGGCGATGAGTACGGAGCCAAAACCGCCGAGTGCTTCGCCTGTCGCCATCGGTGTGAGGAAATAGAACCAGAAGATCACCAGAATCAGTGGCATCGAGCGAAAGAAGTTCACATACGAGCCCGCGAAGCCGGATAGCGGTTTGAATCTGGAAAGCCGCATCAACGCGAGCAAGGTGCCCAACAAGATCCCGCCCAAGATGGCCACCACGGTCAACTGCAATGTTAGAACCATACCCTGCCCGAGCAGCGGCAGGGAGTTCCAGATGACCTGATAGTCAAATTGCGCGAACACCCTACTTCTCCTCCAGAGTGATAGTCCCCGGGATGTGCACCTTCCTCTCGACGACACGCATGATGCTGACAACGGTAAATGTCACCAGCAGGTAGAGGAGCGTGGCCATCGCGAACACCTCGAAGATATTGAAAGTGTACTCGGCGACCTGGCGCGCCTGCGCCGTCAGCTCCAGCACACCTATGGTGAGGGCCAGCGAGGAGTTCTTGAAGATACCCATGAAATCACTGGTCAGCGGCGGGATTATGATGCGGTAGCTGACCGGCAGCAGCACGTAGCGGTAGACCTGCACCCGCGTCAAACCCATTGCCAGACCCGCGTAGGTCTGACCCTGCGGGATCGACTCAATGCCGGCGCGCACCTGCTCCGCGGTGCGCGACGCATGGTACATGCCGAGACACACGACCGCCGTCCAGAACTCGGGCAGCGGCATTTCGCTCTTGACCCACTGGCCCGCACTCTTAGGCAGCAGCTCCGGCACGACGAAGAACCAGAGAAACATCTGCACCAATAGCGGTATGTTGCGAAACACTTCGACATAGCCGCTGGCGATGCCGCGTACGACTGGCTGTTTGATCGTGCGTGATACGCCCACGATCGAGCCCAGCGTGAAGGCGATGATCCAGGCCGCGGAGGCCACAGCGATTGTCCAGCCAAAACCGGAGACGACCCAGTTGAGATACGGCTGTCCGCAATCGGCCTTCGCAAAATACCAAAGGTATTCTTTGTCGGACGTGCAGAAAATGATGGTCCAGTCCCAGTTGTATTTCACGGAACCGTCTCCCCGCGGTAAGGCAAAAGAAATACCGGGGAACGCGTCAGGCGTTCCCCGGCTTGCGACTCAGTTTCAGTAAGGCAGGGCCTGGATCTTGAAAGCAGCGTCCAGCGCGGCGCTGATGGGCATATTGATATTGGTAGGCCCAGGGTTGAACCACTTGTCGTAGATCTTATACATTTGTCCCGAGCGCATGAGGTCGGCCAGCACAGTGTTGCCGAGTAGCCGTATGGCGGAATCGTCGCGGCGGACCATGATGCCGTAGGGGTCGTATGAAAGGAACCGCCCGACGACCTCGTAGTCTTGGGGATTCTTCGATTTGCTGATCAGCCCGTACAGCAATACGTCGTCGGTCGCATAGGCATCGACGCGGCCCGTCTCCAGCGCCAGCCACCCCTGCGGATGGTCCTTGACGCTGTGGATCTTGATGTTGATCTTGTTTTCCTCCATCACGCGCTTGACGGCTTTCTCGTTGGTCGTACCGAGCGACAGCGCGATGCGTTTGCCGTTCAGATCCTCCACCTCTTTGATGCCCGAGCCTTTCTTCACGGCGAGCTTGGTGCCGGTGATGAAAGTGATGGCGAGGTAGTCGATCTGTTTCGAACGCGTCAGGTTATTCGTTGTCGAGCCGCACTCGATGTCGATCGTGCCATTGGCCAGCAGCGGGATGCGGGTCTGCGAGGTGACCGGAACCAGCTTGACCTTGAGGTTCGGCATGTTCAGATCGGCCTTGATCCGGTCGATGATCTTGTAGCACAGATCCATGCTAAAGCCGATTGGCTTGCCTTCCGGGCCCATGTAGGCGAAGGGCACCGAGGCCTCGCGATGGCCAAGGTTGATGACGCCGGCATCCTTGACTTTCTTCAGGGTGCCGTAAAGCTCCTGGGCGTTGACGGCCGTAACAGCCGCCATCGACAGCAGTACTGCGGCAGCAGTCATGAAAGTGAATTTCTTGAACATAACGATCCTCCTATGGGGGCTTGTGTTATTGATGGTCCTTGCGGCACCGCCGGTCTTGCAGCATGCCGCCGTAATCCGCCGGGCAAACCGGGGTTAAGAAAACACGGCAGGGCCGGAGGGCGACACTGTACCGCCCAAGGGCAGGGCACTGCAACCCGGATTCTCGTGTTTTTTCGGGGGTTTGGGCGGACATTGCTTGGTGGGGGGCGAATCTGTACGCACTCAGAGGGCGAGCTCCACACCGTGCGTGACAGCCAACTCATGTAGCATCTGTCTGACCCCATCGGACAACTCGAGCCCGTTGTGTCGACGCTCGACCATGCGCTGCCTCTCAATCTCACCCGGCAGCAGAATCTCATCCACCCCCGGCCGGCGGCGCGCGGATTTGAGGTAAGCCACGTAGGCGTCGATGCGCCGTTGGTAAGCGGCGGCGTCAGTAAACACACCGGGATCGATGACCTGCAGGAGCAGGCCGTTGCCATAGCGTTTGCTCATCAGTGCGGAGCCTGCGCCCGAAAGAATGCCGCCGAGGAGATCCATCGCCACGGCCAGGCTATAACCCTTGTGCCCCTGCTCACCGCCCAACGGCGCCAGCGAACCCGACTCGTAAAGGTCGTTAGGATCGTTGCTCCAGGCGCCGTCCGGGTCGAACACCCACCCACTCGGGATCTGTTCGCCCTTGATCTTGGCGAGTCGCACTTTACCTTCGGCGACCGCGCTTGTTGCGAAATCGGCGACGATGGGCTCGCCACGCGTGGGAATTGCGATCGCGATCGGATTTGTCGGCACACGACGTTCGTTTGCGCCCCAAGGCGCCATGCGGGCAGAACCCTGCACGTTGCAAAACGCCATGCCGATCAAACCCTCACGCGCCGCCTGCTCCGGATAGACGCCCACTCGGCCGAGGTGATAACAGTTGTTCACACTGACGATGCCGACCCCGTGTTCGCGCGCTTTCTCGATAGCCAGGTCTGCGGCGAACTGACCCACAATCGGTCCCCAGGCGCAACCCCCGTCGACGACGGCGCTGACCCCGTGTTCGCGCGCGACGCGTGGTTGCGCCGCGGGTTTGACATGGCCCTCGTGCACGTGAAAACAGTACTGTTTCAGCCGGAGCACGCCGTGGGACTCGTGGCCGGTGAGGTCAGCGGCGACGAGATGCTCGGCGACCCGGCGCGCAGGTGCCGGCGGTGTGCCGAGCGCCTCAAGGATTCGCGCAACAAAGTCCAGCAGTTTTTCCGGCGCCACTTTGGGCATGTACCCATACCTCGATTAATTGCCGTCCAAGTTGCGCGAGTATGCGGGCGTTCGACGGGATGCGGCAAGCGTGTTGCGAGTCAGGGCGATACGCCGAGTGCCCGCAGGGCGCTAGTTTCTAGCAGTGCGGGGTTACGCGCCTGCACGCTTGGCGTCGCTCGCCCGGCGCGCCTAAGTGCGTATGCCTAGCCGCCGCCCTTGCTGACCTTGAGCAGATCGGATTTCTTCTTTGTCAGACTGTCGATCCGGTAGCCTGGTATGACGTAGACCCAGTCTCCCCAGCGGGCATTCAGTGTGTCGATTTCCTTTTTGACGGCATCCGGTTTCATGAGTCCAGTTTCAGGCGCGTGCTTGTTTTCATTTTTGCCCTCACGCGACGGTGCGACCGAGGATGAATCAAACTCGGCGCGGAAGCGGGCGAGATGCTGCTTACCGTCCTTGAGGCTTTGCATGTTGACGCGCAGACCGTCGAAGGTGATGAGCTCTACCGTCAACGGGCGTTTGCCGCTGAAGCTGAGATCAGCCGCCGGTTTGACGTCGTCGAGCGTGAGATTGGTCAAGCTGTTGGCGATACTGTTGACCGTATAGAGTTCGACCTCTGCGTCATCGGGCAGGCCAACCAGCTTATAATCCGCCACCGACGGGTCCTCGCGTTGAACTACGACCTCTTGGCCATCGGCGTGGGTCACACGTACCTCGCGCACGCGCCCAGGATCGAGCGCCAGCACGTCGCGCTCGAGCCAGTTTAGCACGGACTTCTCGTCGGAAATCTTGCCTTCCACGAGCCATGCGCGTGCTTCTCCGGCCACGCGCACGAAGTACTCCTGCAGGTTTGGGTTCGCCTTGCTGAATTTGCGGTTGCCAACCAGGAGATCGGCTAGCACTTGGCCGTCGGCGCTCTTAAGCGTGATGCGCAACGACTTTGCTCCGTTGACGGAGACATCCTCGACGCCGATCTTACTGTAAAGCTCAGGGTTATTCGTTTTCGGTTCGATCCGCTGCAACTGCGACAGACCGACCAGCAACTGATGTACTTTGTCAGGGTTGGCCGGGTACCCGTGCTTTTCCTTGACCAGCCAGCGGCCATCGCGAGCGAATAGGGTAAAGAGACCGTCCTTGCTGGTGCCTATGATTTCTGCCGTATTGTTGATTTGACCGAGCAGCTCGGGAAACAGCTTCTCCTCGTACTTTCGAGTAGACGTCGTTTCTTGTCGTGCAACGATCGCGGTGACTGCCACAAGCACCGTGGCAACCGCTAGAATCGTTATAGGGCGTTTGTGATCCACGACGTCTTCCTCTTAGCCCGTATCGGCGCTCTTACGCACACCCTTCTTTCTGCGTCGCATTTGAAAGGCCCCCACAGCGACACCGCCGATGCCGATGAGAATAGGCATCATGCCGATGTTGGCGAACTTGAGCCAACCTTCGAGATTCTCGATGTTCTTGCGCAGTTCGTGGCGGACATCACGTAGCTCGTTGCGGATGCGGATCTTTTCCTGGCGAAAGCGCGCGATCTCCTGTTGCTGCGCCTCGGACAGGACGACCGTAGCGCTCTCTTGTTTGCTGCGCTCGAGCTCGGCGAGCTTCTTTTCGGTTTCATCCAAACGGTTAATTAGCTCTTGCTCCTTTTGCCGAAAACGCAACTCCGCCTCCTGGCGCAGTGCATTGACGCGTGTGAACGGACGCGTAAAGCGGCCGCGACTGCGGATGCTGATGAGATCATTGCTGCCCGTGAGGTTATCCAGCGCGTTGACAACCAACGCGCCGTTGGCGGCGTTGGGAATAGCGATACGATTGCCTAGAAAATCCTGCACCTGCACCCAGAAGGCGTCCTGGAGCAGATCGCTATCGGCAATCACGATCACATTAATATCCTGCTTGGATTTGGCAAGATGCTCGGGGCCCGAGGCGGCTTTTTCATTTGCAGCGGCTTTCTGGCTTTCCGTTTCGGCTTTCGATTCGTTGCCTTTGGGGGCGCCGTCGGCAAAAGCGCTGATGGCGGGCCCGGTGACGCGCGCGGCCAGCACGTAGCGCTTACCGTCGGGTTTGTAGTCGCGTACCGTGTCTTGTGGGTCGCTAAAGATGCCGAGTTTTTCCGTGCCGATAAGCGCGGCATTGACCGTAGACTCCATCAACGGAGCCAACTGCGTGCCTGCACCGTCTTTTTTCAAGAGATGGCCGGGCGTGCCGAGACGAAGCGGGCCGATCAGACTCGCAGTGACGATGTCCTCGCGACTGTACAGCTCGGGCGGCAGATTGATCCACACCGGGTAGTCCAGCATCACCAGCCGGCCCTCGTGCTCAAACTGCACGCGTGTAGCCAGTTGCAGATCGCCCACCACTTTGCCGGGCACAAGCTCGATACCCCAGGCGTTGAACAGCTTGCTGATCTCGGACCCGCGCCCGGCGCGTGTCGTCGTGGCCGTCACGCTCGGCGGTCCCTGATCGGCTTCCGGGTGAGGGTCGACAAAAAACAACGCCCGGCCACCGCGCAAGACGAACTGGTCGATGGCGTACAGGGTCGGCTCCTTCAGGTCCTTCGGGTGTACGACCATCAGCACATCCACTTCCGCTGGTATCTCGCTGATGTTGTTGTCCAGCGTTCTGACGTCGAACAGCTGGCGCATCTGCTCGAGGACCATCCACTCTTGTGGCCGGCGGCCCATCATGGCGGCCCGCGGATCTGCACCGGTCATCGGCAGCGAGCTCATGAGACCCACGACCTTCTGCTTGGGATTGGCGACTTGGTAAATGAGCCGACTGAGGTCGTACTCCAGAAACTCCTCGCGATCGATCGTCAGGTACGCGATCGTCTTTTCTTCATCGGTCGAACCTGTGGCGACGAGTCCGAAGTAGAAGGTCGACTCCTCATCCAAAGGAATACCACGCAGTCCGTAACCGACGGCGCGATCCTCATCTGGCGAGAACGGCTCGGGATCGATGACCTCGACGGCCAATTTGCCTCCCGCCGTGCGCTCATACTCGCCGAGCAGCTCGCGCACCCGCTTGGCATAACTATTGATGCGCGGCAGGCGGGTCGCCAATTGCTCCGAGAGGAACAGACGCAGGCGCACGGGCTCGGCGAGACCACCGAGCATGCTTTTGGTGCCTTCGGTCAGGGTGTAAAGTTTGCCCTCGGTCAAATCGGCGCGCATGGAGGTGAAGACCGCGTTGCTGAAAATGTTCACAGCCAGCAGCAGCACTACTGCCAGCCCTAGACCCGTTGCCGTCAGCCACTTGGAGCTCATGACCGCAATCCTTTCATCTCAGTCGGCCTTCTTCATTTCTATCAGCACGGCGTTGGCAAACAGCCAGAACACTATAAAGGATGCAAAGTAGACGAAGTCTCGCAAATCGATCACCCCTTTGGTGATCGAGGTGAAATGACTGAGAAAACTGAACGAACTGATCACCTGTATCAGAAACTCAGGCGCCCAGCCCCTGAAGAAATCGAGCACCAACGGATAGCCGCTGAGCACGAATAACAGGCAGACCACTGCGGTGATGACAAAGGCAATCACCTGATTGCGCGTCAGGCTGGATATACACGCGCCGATCGCGAGAAAGGCGCCCGCCATCAACAGGCTGCCGATGTAACTGGCAAAGATCACGCCGTTATCGGGCTCACCGAGATAGTTGACAGTCCACCAGATTGGAAATGTGAGCGCCAGCGCGATCGCCGTGAAAACCCAGGCAGCAAGAAATTTGCCCAGTACCGCCTGCCACGTCGTGATCGGCAGAGTCAGCAGCAGTTCGATGGTGCCGCTACGCCGCTCCTCAGCCCAAAGACGCATCGACAGCGCGGGGATGACGAACAGATACAGCCACGGGTGGAAGGTAAAGAACGGGTCAAGGTCGGCCTGTGCGCGGTCGAAGAAATTGCCGAGATAAAACGCGAACATCCCGCTCAAGAACAGGAATATGACGATAAAGACGTACGCGATCGGAGTCATGAAGTAGCCCGACAGCTCGCGTTTAAAGATGATCCAGATATTCGCCATGCTCCGTGATCCTAAGGACTGGACGGCTCGCCGGTCGTGATCGCACGAAATACTTCGTCCAAGCGGCCGCGTTCAACCCGCAATTCCTCGATCTTCCATCCGTGCTCGCGCACTGCGGCACTCACGCTGTTAACGATCGACTGGCCGTTTTTCGGATAGATCTGCAAGCGAGCCACGCCATCCA
>CAYGAS010000148.1:0-18185 GCA_964347935.1 uncultured Nitrospiraceae bacterium
CTATACGCGGATTCAATACCGTCCGTTACGCATTTTGCCGACGCCCGTAGGTTCAATTCTTGTGGTCGAAACGGCGGATACTTATACTGAAAGTCGTTCTCAGGGCAGGGCGCGAGATCATGAAAGAAGTCGTCATCATAGATGGTGTGCGTACGCCCATCGGCAAACACGGCGGGGCCCTGGCCGGCATCCGACCTGACGATCTGCTGGCCGCGACTTACAAGGCGCTGATGACGCGTACCGGCGTCGATCCAGCCGTCTTGGATGATGTGTACGCGGGTTGCGGTAACCAGGCTGGTGAAGACAATCGCGACGTCGCGCGCATGTCGGTGTTGCTGGCTGGTTTTCCGGTCGAAGTACCCGGGGTGACCGTGAACCGAAACTGTTCCTCCGCACTGGAGGCGGTGAACCAAGCCGCCAAGGCGATCATTGCCGGCGAGGGCGATGTGTACATCGGCAGCGGCGTGGAGTCCATGAGCCGTGCACCCTGGTGTATCGCCAAGCCTGAGCGCGTGCCTACGGCGAAGGCGCCGATGATGCAGGATACAACGGTAGGGTGGCGCTTCAATAATCCCAAGATGGATGCCCTGTATCCGATCGTTAGTCTGGGCGAGACGGCTGAAAATATCGCGCGCGAGATGGAGATCAGTCGCGAGGATCAGGATCGCTTCGCACTCGAGAGTCAGCGACGCGCTATCGCTGCTATCAACGAAGGCCGGTTCAAGGAAGAAATCGTGCCGATCGAGGTCGCGCAGCGCAGAGGTCCGCCGACTGTCGTCGATACCGATGAGCACCCGCGCTATCGCCTCGTCAACGGACGCTACGAGCTTGCCACCAGCCTGGAAGAACTCGCCAAGTTGGCGCCCGCGTTCAAGAAGGGCGGCTCCGTGACGGCCGGCAACTCCAGTGGCATCAACGACGGCGCGGCGGCGCTGTTACTGATGAGTCGCGAAAAGGCGAAGACGCTGGGCGTGCGGCCGGTGGCGCGCTGGGTGGGTTCAGCGGTGGCGGGTGTCGATCCAGGTGTCATGGGCTATGGACCGGTACCTGCTACGCGTAAGCTGCTGCAACGTCTCGGGCTCGAGCTCGAACAGGTAAGCCTGATCGAGATCAACGAAGCCTTCGCTGCACAAGCGCTCGGCTGCATGCGCCAGCTTGGCATGCGTCACGAGATCACCAACGTCAATGGCGGCGCGATTGCCCTCGGCCACCCCACCGGCTGTTCAGGTGCACGTATCCTGGTGACGTTACTGCACGAAATGAAACGTCGCGCGGCGAATGTGAAGCGCCCGTTCTATGGCCTGGCGACGCTGTGCGTCGGTGTCGGCATGGGCGTCAGCACCCTCATCGAGTGGGTCGGCGAGTGAAGACGGTACAGCGACCCCTCACCGGTATCCGCGTCATCGGTCTGGAGCAATACATGGCCGGTCCTTACTGCACGATGTTGCTGGCGGACGCGGGGGCCGAAATCATCAAGATCGAACGCCCGGGCACGGGTGACCCGCGCCGCGCCATGCCACCTTTCGTTGAGAAAGACGGTGTCAAGAAGGCAGCGGGTTTCATGGGTTACAACCGCAACAAGAAGAGTCTCGCCCTCGACTTCAGGGGGACTGCGGGTCAAGAGATTTTCCGCAAGCTCATCGAAAACGCCGATGTATTGGTGGAGAACCTTCGACCCGGGTCGCTCGATCGCTTGGGGCTGGGGTACGAGACCCTGAAAGGGATCAATCCCCGGTTGGTGCATGCGGTCATCTCCGGGTTCGGGCGCCTGCCGGGTTATCGGGGACCCTACAGTGACCGACCGGCCTTTGACATAGTGGCCGAGGCGATGAGCGGGATCATGCATCTGGTCGGCTTCGAGGACAAACCGCCATCCTGGACTATCTATGGCATGGCCGATATTTACTCCGGGATGGTAACGGCCTACGGCATCCTGCAGGCGTTGTTCATGCGCGAGCGCACGGGCGAAGGCCAGTTTGTTGACTCGTCCATGTATGACAACATGTTGTCGCTGAACGAGTCGATGGTCGCTTTGCACTCGGTAGCCGGGCAGTCACCGCATCGCGGGCGCCCGCGCAACGCCTATCCGCGTGGTGCCTATCCGGCGCGTGACGGTTATGTCGCCGTGAATGTTCCCGACGAGCGCATCTGGCGACGCTGGTGTGAGATCATGCAACGCCCGGATCTGATCGAGGATCCGCGCAGCAACAGTGGCACTGCTCGCTCGCAGAATCGTGAATTCATCGATACTGTCATTGGTGAGTGGTTTTCAGGCCTTACACGAAGTGAAGCCGTCGAGCGCCTCAACGATGCCGGTGTACCCACCGGACCTGTGCACACGGCTGAGGATGTATTTGCCTGCCCGCAGGTGAAGGCGCGTGGAATGTTAATGCCCGTCAACGACCCGCAGGTGGGCAAGTTTCAGTTTGCACGTACACCGCCGCACCTCTCGGCGGTTCCTGACCTGCCAGCGGAGCCGCCACCAGCTCTGGGTGGACACACCCGCGAAGTGCTGCAAGGTCTGCTCGCCTATTCAGCAGAGGAGGTCGATAAGCTGGTCGCCGAGGGCGTGGTGGGCGTCTCCTAGCGCGCTGCGCTAGGGCATCAGTTCTTCTTCGCCTGGTTGCACCCGCGTTTTTTTTCGCCTGTGTGTTGAATGTTCACCTTGATGTGCGAAGCATTCAGCGATAGCCGCGTCAATCGCGGGCGCCAGCTTGCCAATGATCTCATCAACGTGTTGTTCGCTGATGATGAAAGGTGGGGCCAGCAGAATGTGCGTACCCAGTCGTCCGTCAATCGTGCCGCTCATTGGGTAACACATCAATCCTCGCGCCATGGCCTGGCGCTTGATGGCGGCGAAGAGATGGACGTCGGGATCGAAAGGTTCCTTGGTTTCGCGATTCGCCACAAGCTCCAAACCGCGGAATAAGCCGCGTCCGCGTATATCACCGATATGCGGGTGTTCACCAAGGCCCTGCTCCAGCGCCTTCGCGAGAGCTTCTCCCTGTTTGCGCACATTCGCGAGCAGGTTGTCTTGGCGGATGACTTTCTGCACCGCCAGCGCAGCCGCGCATGCGGTCGGATGCCCCATATAGGTATGCCCGTGTTGAAAGAAGCCGGAGCCATCGCGAATCGCATCGTAGATCGCTCTCGAGACCATCAGTGCAGCGATCGGTTGATAGCCGGCACCCAAACCCTTGGCGATGGCGACCATGTCGGGCTGGATATCTTCCTGTTCGTAGGCGAACAGGGTTCCGGTACGACCCATGCCGCACATAACCTCATCGAGTATCAAAAGTACCTTGTAGCGGTCGCAGATCTCGCGAATGCGCTTGAAGTAACCCGGCACCGGTGGCACCGCACCGCCGGTGGCGCCGACCACAGGCTCAGCCACGAAGGCCAACACCGAGTAGGGGCCAAGCTCCTCGATCTTTGCCTCGAGCTCATTGGCAACGCGCAATCCGTACTCTTCCAATGTCTCGTCTTCGTTCTGTCCGCGGTAGGCGTAGCAAGGCGAGATGTGGTGTGAGTCGATCAACAGTGGCTCGAACTGGCGCCGGCGCCACTGGTTGCCGCCAACGGCGAGCGCGCCGAGGGTATTGCCGTGGTAGCTCTGTCGCCGAGCGATAAAATAGCGGCGCTGCGGCTCGCCGATTTCCAGGTAATACTGCCGCGCGAGCTTGAGTGCGGCCTCGATCGCCTCCGAGCCGCCTGACACCAAGTACACACGCTCAAGTCCTGGCGCCGATTCAGTGAGGACGTCAGCCAGCTCTTCCGCAGGTTCATTAGTGAAAAATGAGGTGTGAGCGTAAGGAATGCGATCGAGCTGATCTTTGATGGCTTGGATAACGACTGGGTGATTATGTCCAAGGCATGAAACCGCGGCGCCTCCAGATGCATCGAGATAGCGTCTGCCTTCGCTGTCGATCACGTAGGGCCCATCACCAGCGGCGGCGAAGGGCAGCTTAGCAGCGGTGTGGCGGTGGAATACGTGGTCCATAGAATTTCGGTGCCTCTTGTAAGCGCACTCAGCGCAAGATACTAACGCGACCCCTGTAGCAATCCAATGCTTTCACTTGGGGAAATGCGGGGGCATCGGCACGTGCGCTATATATAAGTATCCCCTAATACGTGTGTCAATCGCAGTTGTTTGTGCACGAGGCAATGCAATGTGTTGTATTTCAAACTGACGGTGATATAGTGGTTTCACTCGCACCGGCGAGACTTTCCCGCTCGATCAGCGCACTCACGAAGGCCGACAGTGGGAGCTCTCGGTGATCGATGAGTACCAACTCGAATAAATTGGAAGCCTATTCCAAAAGGCGTTAGGAGGATCATCATGTCAACATATATTAAGAAGCTGACGACTGCGGTAGCCGGCACGCTTTTGGTAGCGGTTGTTGCCCTTGCAGCGTGGACGCTACCGTCGACCGCCTGGGGCGCCGAGTTCATCACGATCGGCACCGGCGGCGTCACCGGCGTGTATTACCCCACCGGCGGCGCCATTTGCCGGCTGGTGAATAAGGGGCGCAAGGAGCATGGAATACGCTGCACGGTAGAGAGCACCGGCGGCTCGATCTATAACCTCAACACCATCCGTGCCGGTGAGCTTGACATGGGAGTGGTTCAATCCGACTGGCAGTTTCACGCCTACCACGGCAGCAGCCGATTTCAGGATGCAGGCCCATTCAAAGACCTGCGCGCGGTATTCTCGGTGCATCCCGAGCCGTTTACCGTTGTTGCCCGCAAAGACGCCGGCATCAAGCAATTCAAGGACCTCAAGGGCAAGCGCGTCAACGTCGGCAATCCCGGATCCGGCCAGCGCGGGACCATGGAAGTCGTCATGAAGGCGATGGGCTGGCAGATGTCGGACTTTGCGCTTGCCTCCGAGCTCAAGTCCGCTGAGCAGTCCGCGGCGCTATGTGACAACAAGATCGATGCCATGGTGTTTACGGTCGGCCACCCCAGCGGCTCGATCAAGGAAGCGACGACTTCCTGTGACAGCGTCATCGTCGAGGTAAGTGGCAAGGCGATCAACAAGCTGGTCAAGGAAAACGACTACTACCGCCATGCCGTCATTCCCGGCGGGATGTATCGGGGTACCGACAAGGACGTCAAGACCTTCGGTGTGGGCGCCACTTTCGTCAGCTCGACCAGCACGCCGGCCAACACCGTGTACCAGGTGGTCAAGGCCGTGTACGAGAACTTTGATGACTTCAAAAAGCTGCACCCAGCGTTTGCCAACTTGGACAAGAAGCAAATGGCAAGAGATGGGTTGTCGGCACCCATCCACGATGGCGCGATGAAATATTATAAGGAAGCGCGTATTCGCTAGGCGAAAACTAGCAAGCGATGGGGGAACGGCAGCTAGCCGTTCCCCTGTTTTGTTTTTATTTGCACCCGCATGTAGGCAAGATAGACTGGCTCAGCAGCTCGGAAGGGTGTGTCGCGTGAGAAGATGGACAGGCACCCTGGCGGTTACGCTGGCGCTCGCCATGGTTGGGCAGGGCGCGCTTGCAGTGACTCGTGCCGATGAAATACTGATCGGTACGGGAAGTAAAGCGGGTGTTTATTACCAGGCTGGTAGAGCCATCTGCCGGCTGATTGACGTCCATGTCGAGGGGGTGACCTGCAAGGCCTTGCCCACGGCGGGGTCGCTTTTCAACTTAAGCAATGTGCGTAGCGGCGCGCTCGAGATCGGCATCGCGCAGTCCGATGTACAGTTCAATGCCGTGCATCGCACCGGCTCTTTCAAATTTCGAGATGACACGTATGAAGATTTGCGGGCAGTGTTCTCCTTGCATGCCGAGCCCTTCACCGTGGTCGCTCGCAAGGACGCCGGTATTCGCGACTTCAACGACCTCAAGGGCAAGCGAGTAAATATCGGCAATCCCGGCTCCGGGCAGCGGGCCACGATGGAAGTGGTCATGGAAGCGAAGGGCTGGACGAAGAATGATTTTTTGCTCGCTGATGAGCTTCCAGCCTCGCAGCAGTCACTGGCGCTCTGTCACAATCGCGTCCAGGCCATGGTTTATACGGTCGGCCACCCGAATGCATCTATCCATCAGGCCGCCGATCTGTGTGACGCGGTGCTAATCAATACTAGCGGGCCCGAGATCGACAAACTTGTGGCCACGAGGCCTTACTACGCGCACACAACCATTCCGGGTGGTATCTATGCCGGTAATCCTGATCCCGTGCGCACGTTTGGCGTCAAGGCGACCGTCATCTCATCGAGCGACGTGTCGACGGAACTGATCTATGCCGTGGTCAAAGCGGTGTTCGACAATCTGGATCAGTTTCGCAAGATGCATCCGGCATTCGCGGGGATCGAACCGAAGGCAATGATCCAGGAGGGACTTTCGGCGCCCCTGCATGAGGGCGCGGCGCGTTATTTCAAGGAGAAAGGCTTGATGTAACCGCCAGCAATCATGCGCCCAAGCTCGGTGAATTGAGCGCAGCGGCATGGACCCTGAGGTGAGCACACACGTGAGTACTCACTGCGGGCATGCGGAGCATTAAGAAATGACAGACGAGCAACAGAACAGTCAGTCGGTAAGCCAGCAAGAACTCCAAGAAATGGTTGCCCAGGCGGACACCGGTGCGCGTGCGCCAGCGGGGATCTCTGCCAGGATATTGATTGCCGTTCCGTTGGCTTGGTCACTGTTTCAACTCTGGTACGCCTCTCCTCTGCCATTCTGGTTCAGCGAATGGTTTGGCTTCAAATTCGGTGTGTTGAACGATACGGAGGCGCGTTCGATTCACTTGGCATTCGCCATCTTTCTGGCCTATACGGGTTATCCCGCGCTCAAGCGATCGCCACGTAACTACATCCCCGCGCAGGACTGGATCTTCGCACTGGTGGGTGCATTCAGCGCCGCGTATTTGTTCCTCTTTTACACCGAGTTGTCGGCACGACAAGGGGCCCCGACGACTTTCGATCTCGTCGTCGCGGTGTGCGGCATGCTGTTGTTGTTGGAAGCGACGCGCCGCGCGCTCGGCCCACCGCTCATGGTCGTGGCCTCCGTATTTCTAATTTATACCTACTTCGGTCCGTACTTTCCGGACGTTATTGCGCACAAGGGGGCTAGTCTTTCGAAGCTCATGGCACATCAGTGGCTGTCCACGGAAGGCGTGTTCGGTGTCGCGCTTGGGGTGTCCACGAGCTTTGTGTTCTTATTCGTGCTCTTCGGCTCGCTGCTGGATAAGGCGGGGGCGGGCAACTATTTCATCAAAGTCGCATTCTCGCTGCTCGGGCATATGCGCGGTGGACCGGCCAAGGCGGCCGTGGTGGCGTCAGGATCAACCGGCCTGATATCGGGTTCATCGATTGCAAACGTCGTGACTACCGGCACCTTTACTATACCGCTGATGAAACGCGTCGGTTTTCCCGGCACCAAGGCAGGCGCGGTTGAGGTGGCGGCTTCGACCAACGGACAGCTCACGCCGCCTATCATGGGAGCGGCGGCCTTCCTGATGGTCGAATATGTGGGGATCTCTTATGTCGACGTGATCAAGCACGCGTTCCTGCCGGCGATTATTTCCTATATCGCGCTGGTCTACATCGTGCATCTCGAGGCGCTGAAGGCAGATATGAAAGGACTGCCTCGGCGCCGTGCAAGCACTTTTGCCCAAAGCCTGATGTCTTTCACGGCGACAGTGTTGGGACTAATCATCCTTTCTGGAATTGTTTACTACGGTATCGGCTGGCTCAGGCCCCTACTCGGCGCCGCCGCCATTTGGGTTATTGGCGCGGCGGTGATCGCTGCCTACATCGCTCTGCTTTGGTATGGTGCGAAGTTTCCGGAGCTTCACGTCGACGACCCGAATGCCGAGATCGTCGAGCTGCCGGAACCAGGACCGACCATAAAATCCGGGCTGCATTTCTTACTTCCCGTCGTCGTTCTCGTGTGGTGCCTGGTAGTGGAGCGCTTCTCACCGGGGCTGGCGGCGTTTTGGGCGACGATTTTCATGATCATTATCGTAGCAACGCAGCGGCCCATCGTGGCCTACTTTCGCCATCACGAGGGTATGAGCGACGCTACGCGCCGCGGACTTCAGGATCTGATGGGCGGCTTGGTCGCAGGCGCGCGCAACATGATCGGCATCGGCGTGGCGACCGCGGCAGCGGGTATCGTCGTGGGTACGGTCACCATTACCGGCATCGGTCTGGTCATGACGGAGTTCGTCGAATTTATTTCGGGTGGTAACCTGATGGCGATGCTGATCTTTACCGCCATCATCAGCCTGATCCTGGGCATGGGTTTACCGACGACCGCCAACTACATTGTCGTATCCACGCTGATGGCGCCCGTGGTGGTGACACTCGGCGCCGAGCAAGGACTCATCGTGCCCTTGATCGCCGTGCACATGTTCGTGTTCTATTTTGGCATTCTGGCCGATGACACGCCGCCTGTCGGGTTAGCCGCTTTTGCGGCGGCGGCGATCGCCCGCAGCGATCCTATAAAGACGGGCATTCAGGGTTTCACCTACGATATCCGTACCGCCATTTTGCCGTTCATGTTTATTTTCAACAACCAGTTGCTCATGATCGGCATCGATAGCTGGTGGGAATTTGTACTGACGGTCTCCTCGGCGGTGGTGGCCATGCTCGTGTTCGCGGCTGCGACCCAGGGCTTCTGGTTCGTTAAAAGTCGCCTCTGGGAAACCGCAGCGTTGTTGATAGTGGCATTTACGTTGTTCCGTCCCGGCTTTTGGTGGGACATGGTCTATCCGCCTTTGCAGACGGTTGAAGCAACCAAGCTCGAAGCAATTGCCGAGCAGCTTCCGCCAGACGGTTTTCTTCGCCTGATCACCGAGGGTGATACGCTGGAAGGCGAGCATGTGACTAAGACCGTCATGTTGCGGGTCGGCGCGCCTGCCTCGGGCGCAGAACGCCTGGCACAAGCCGGGATCGAGGTCAAAATCGACAGCGGCAAGGTCATTATCGACAATCTGGTTTTTGGCAGCGCGGCAGAAAAGGCAGGGCTAGACTTCGATTGGGAGATAAAAGGGGTTCAGATGGAAACCAAGCGGCCGCGTAAGGAGTGGATGTTCATACCGGCATTGGTGCTGCTTGGCATCGTGGGATTTCTGCAGCGCACCCGCCGCGGCAAGGCGAAGCCTGCAACCGCCACCGCATAGCCCATCGCGCGTGAAACGGACCTAGGTGAGCGTTATGGCGACATTGTTCAAAAGGATTCTCGTCCCGATCGACATGCAGGAAACAGTCTTCGCTGACAAAGCGATCGCGACAGCCGTGGAGGTGGCGCGTCACCAGCAGGCGAAACTGCACATCGTGACTGTAGTACCCGGTTTTGGAATGCCAATAGTGGCCTCGTACTTTCCACCGGACGCCATGCAACGGGCGTCCAAGCAAGTGAAGAAAGAGCTACAGGACTACGTCGCCAAGAAGGTGCCTAGCGACGTGACAGTGACCTTTGCGGTAAACGAGGGAACGCCGTATGAGGAGGTTCTTGCTGAAGCCAAGAAGGTCAAAGCGGATCTCATCATTTTGCACAGTCACGTCCGAAAGCACGTGGAAAAAGTTCTGCTGGGGTCCTGTGCGCAGAAGGTAGTAGAGCATGCGCCATGTTCGGTGTGGGTTTTGCGTGATTCTTAGCTCCGCCGCTGGCAGTCATGGTCACGTTCAGTTCCGTGTGCTGATGCCGCCAATATTCGCCTTTCACGGCCGTGGACATCTAGCTTCGGACGGCCGCGCCTGATGCGCCGTCTGCTACTGTCGCTGCGCACCGAGCAATCCATCTTCTTTGCCCTCGCTTTGACCATCGGCATTTCGGTTGGTCTTGGCGTCATCGGTTTCCGTCTGCTCATCGGCCTCTTTGGACTGGTGTTTTACGGGTCCAGCTCGGAGCTCTACTTCACCACGATTGTTCGAACACTGCCTGCGTGGCACCTGTTGTTGGTGCCGACCGTGGGTGGCCTGCTGATCGGCTTGTTCGTTCATTATTTAATGCCCGAGCGGCGCAATCACGGCGTGGCCGACATCATAGAAGCCTGTGCGTGGCGAGGCGGTCGTATGAATGCACGAGCCGGGGTCGGCGCAGCTGTTGCTGCCGCGGCATCGATCGGTATGGGCGCGTCCGTCGGTCGCGAAGGACCAGCTGTGCACCTGGGAGCCAGCTTGAGCGCCTGGCTTGCCGAACGCCTGCGGCTTAGCCGCAGTTTTTCCTTAACCCTGGTTGGATGCGGTGCGGCGGCCGCGGTTGCTGCGTCCTTCAACGCGCCGATTGCGGGTGTCTTTTTCGCGTTGGAGGTGGTCGTCGGACAATATGCGCTCAATGTATTCGCGCCGATCGTGATCTCATCTGTGCCGGCAACCGTGGTGACCCGCATTTACTTCGGTACTGCTCCTGCTTTTCTGTTTGTTCCCAACTACTTCATCGGCTCGTTTGCCGAGCTGCCGGTTTTCGTTTTGCTCGGCGCGGCGTGCGCTGCAGTAGCGATCGGCTTCACATATGGCGTTATGACCACGCAGGATGCGATGGGAAAACTGCCTGTACCGCCATGGATCCGTCCAGCCATCGGTGGTCTAGTCGTGGGGATAATCGCTTTGATGTATCCACATGTACTTGGCGTGGGCTATCAGGCGACCGATCTCGCGCTAAAGGAGGCCCTGCCAGTGGGACTCATGCTGGCGCTACTGTTGGCCAAGCTGGTGGCGACGGCGGTCGCCCTCGGTAGTGGTTTTGCCGGCGGGGTATTCAGCCCTTCGCTGTTTTTGGGTGCGATGGCGGGAGGGGCGTTTGGCGCCATGGCGCTCGGACTTTTTCCCGACTATGCGTCCGCGCAGGGCGCTTACACGGTGGCGGGTATGGGTGGTGTGGCGGCGGCGGTGCTTGGGGCCCCGATCTCTACCATACTAATTATGTTTGAGCTCACGAATAATTATGAACTTACTATCGCCGTGATGATTGTGGCTGTGCTGGCCAGTATGCTGACATGGCGTCTCGCGCACCGTTCATTTTTTATCTGGCAGCTTGAGCGACGTGGCATCGACCTTGGCACTGCACAAGAAGCGGCATTACTGCTTTCCGTCACGGTCCACGATCTGATCAGCAGCGATTACGTCACGGTGCCGAAGGCCACCAGCTTGGGCGAATTACGCCGGTTGGTGGCGTACGAGCGGCCCCAAGCCTTGCTTGTGGTGGATGAAGCGCAGCGGCTTCACGGCTATGTCATGCCAGCCGACTTGCTTAGGGCGACACTCGATGGAAAAGGCGATGCGTGCGCTGCTGATATCGCTCACATAAGTGAAAACGTTGTTCTATCGCACGCAAGCCTTGAGCGTGCGCTGAAACTGATGGCCGTTGAGGAGCAAGAGTACTTGCCCGTGGTGGACGATACCCAAGAACGCCGTGTGATCGGTGTGATTTTCCATAGGGATCTCGTGCAGGCGCATAATCGTGCCTTGCTCGAGGCACGTGCACAGGAGCGCGGCGACATTTAGCGCGAGCGGTTGCAAGCGGGCGACGGTTTGGTTTACTGTGACGCGCGTCTAATGTGTCGTTTATTCAATGTCAGGCTCTAGTAGTAATAGTAACCACATGGGCTGACAGTCATGAGCCGGAGCACGTTAATGAAAAAGAGCACTCGCTTGCGCAAGGCGATTATGGAACGCAGAGCCGTGGTTGTGCCCGGCTGCCATGACGCGCTCAGCGCAAAGGTTGTCGCTAATTGTGGTTTCGAAGCCGTGCAGATCTCTGGTTTCGGGGTCGCGGGCTCGTTAATGGCCCAGCCGGACGTGGGCCTCGTGCAGATGAAGGACATTCTCGACGTGACCTGGAACATCGTACAGGCTGTGGATGTGCCGGTCATGGCGGACGCGGACACGGGTGGCGGTAATGCCATCAACGCTTCGTGGATCACCGAGCGGCTGGTATCCATGGGAACCGCTGGGATGAACATTGAGGACCAGCTGTTTCCCAAACGTTGCGGCCATATGGCTGGCAAGGAGGTCATCAGCGCCGAAGAGATGGTCGGCAAGATCAGAGCTTGTGTCGAGGTGCGCAACCGCCTGGATCAGGATTTCGTGATCAATGCGCGCACCGATGCGTTCGCCACGCACGGACTCGATGAGGCGATTCGCCGCGGCAATCTTTATCTGCAGGCTGGCGCGGATTTGGTCTTCATCGACGCGATTGCCGGACGCAGGGACATAGCTCAAGCGGTGGCCGCACTGGCTGGGCCACTGTCCGTGAATCTGATGGATGGAGTGACGGGCGTAAAGACTGAGCTTATTCCGGTACCTGAGCTCGCCCAGCTCGGGGTGGCGCGCGTGTCGATTCCGGTGGCGTCGGTCATGTTGACGTATAAAGCGCTCACAGAGTTTTTTACCGCACTCAAGCAGTCGCCCACGGGTACCCTCGCGGGGCAGAGCCAGTGGATGCCTGCGTTTGACGATTACACACGTTTTATCGGACTCCCTGCCTACAAACGCAAGGAACAGGAGTTTCTGGTGCGCGAAGAAGTAAGCAAGCGCTACGGCACACAATCGCAGCGATGACTTCTGTCGGTGTTGGCTAAGTTTTTATGGTTAAGGTCGGGATTCTCGGGGGGACGGGTTATACGGGGGTGGAGCTCCTGCGTTTGCTGGTGACACACCCCGAGGTGGGTCTGCAGGTCATTACGTCGCGCGCAGACGCTGGCCGTGCGGTTGCTGAGCTTTTCCCGAGCCTACGTCGGCATGTAGATCTGACTTTTGCCGAGCCGGACCCGGCGGCTTTGGAACGATGCGACGTCGTTTTTTGCGCGGCACCTAACGGTGTCGCCATGGGTTACGCACGCAGTCTGCTTGCGGCAGGCGTAAAGCTTATCGATCTGGCCGCCGATTTTCGTCTCAAGGACCCGGCACTCTGGCAGCGTTGGTACGAAACGCCGCATCAGTGTCCCGAGCTCTTGAGTGAGGCGGTCTACGGTCTGCCCGAACTGAATCGCGAGCAGATCCGTAACGCGCGGCTCGTGGCGAATCCCGGTTGCTATCCGACCGCCGTGCAGCTGGGATTGGCGCCGCTGCTCGAGAGCGATCTGGTGCATTTGGATCATCTCGTTGCCGATGCCAAGTCCGGGGTGAGCGGCGCAGGGCGTGGCGCGAAGATCGCCAATCTTTTTGCCGAGGTGGCCGATACCCTGAAGGCCTATGCGGTGCCTGGCCATCGCCACAGTCCGGAGATTTGTCAGGGCCTCGAGGCTATGTGCGGTCGACCTGTGGGGCTTACATTCGTACCCCATCTGACGCCCATGATCCGCGGCATCCATGCTACGCTGTATGCACGGTTGACACGTACACATGCCGATTTGGATTTGCAGGCATTATATGAAAGCCGCTACGCTGACGAACCCTTTGTTGACGTGTTGCCGGCTGGAAGTCATCCAGAAACCCGCTCGGTGCGCGGTGACAATACTTGTCGCCTGGCGGTCCATCGCCCAGGTGGCGGCGAGATTGTCGTTGTCCTGTCAGTCATCGACAATCTCGTTAAAGGTGCGGCCGGGCAGGCGGTGCAGAATATGAACCTGATGTTTGGCCTCGAGGAGACGCTTGGGCTTGGTGACCCAGCCGTGTTGCCGTAGGCAGTCTTTGTTGCTATGCGTTAATTGATCTTCTATTAATTAATAATGAAGGTCGCTGCGACAGGTGGGTCAGAATCTTGCGAAGCTCATGGGCATAATCTGGTTGCCTAATTTGATATTCAGCCGTCGCAACACCGGTGAACTGGTGGTCAAGCCGCGGTACTCGCCGCGTGTAAAACTGCTTATCGCCGGAGTCGGTGTCGTCATCTTATTGGTCACTGTAGGGATTGTTTACAACCACGGTCTGAGCATGGCGGGCTTTGAACGGCTGGCCGCGTCCCGTCGTCAGCAGGATCTGCAGAACCAGATCCTAAAGCTTGAGACCGAGAACCAGTCCTTGCGCGAGGCTCTGGCGCGCGCGGAACGTACGTTGCAGATGGACCAGACGGCTTACGAGGAGCTCGATCGTTCGCTGAAGAATTCGGCCGAAGAGATCGTCAGGTTACGCGAAGAGTTGAACTTCTACCGCAATATTATCTCGCCACCGAATAAGAAAAGTGGATTGCGGATCCAGAGCCTAAAGCTCGAAACGGTGGCAAACAAAAAAAAGGTCTACCGATACAAAATAGTGCTCATTCAGGCACTGAAGCACGACTACTTGGTTAAGGGTAAGGCCCGGTTTGAGGTGAGTGGCGTGCAGGGAGGCGAAAACACGATTCTGCGTTTTCCGCAACCCACCGATACGCCGATGAACTTCAACTTCAAGTACTTTCAAGATATCGAAGGTCAAATAGAGTTGCCCGAAGGTTTCGAGCCCCAGTGGATCAAGGTGAATGTTACAAGCCGCGGGCGCAACGCTGAAACCGTGGAACAGACCTATCCATGGCCAAAGACCTGATCCGGCGCCGTACTATCTGGTATTGATTCGCCGTAAGCGGGGTCGGACCAGACTCGACACCGCCCTCCCTACAATCGACCCAAGGGGTTGCCACAAAGCAGTTCTTGCGCGGTGCCAGCTCGCGCAGTGACGCTGATTGCAGATGTAATTATGGCCTGCTTTCGCGGGCACTACTTTGTTGTTATCCTTTTGGACAGTTTCCAGGTAGGTCGACGGAAAAGGGCCGACGTTTTTGTCGGGATCTTCTTATTCAGCTAGGACTAGTCCGAAGTCACACTCGATCACGTCGGAGGTGCTCTATGTCAGATGCACGAGGCAAGCCGAATGAAAAACCGTGCGCGTCCATCGACACTTTGATCGGGGCTAACGCGGAAGTGAAAGGAACCCTTGTGTTCTCGGGTGGACTGAGAATCGATGGCAAGGTGATAGGCAATATCATGGCCCCGGCTCAAGACAATAGTACGGTTATCCTGAGCGAACGAGCTGAGGTCGACGGCGATGTACAGGTTCCTCACATTACTCTGCAAGGGCGAATCAAGGGCAACGTGCATAGCTCCGAGTGTATTGAGCTCCAGCGTAAAGCTCAGATTGCCGGTAATGTGCACTACAAGGTGATGCAGATTGCGGTAGGAGCGACCGTAGAGGGTAACCTGGTACCGATTACGGATAAGCGTGTGGACGAAGGAGCGGTCGTGGCTAAGCTGAAACCGACAACCATGCCTCGCTCGCATGATCCCAAGGCCGAGGGCAGCGGATAGGGCGCGCCGGAATTCGTCTGCGCATCGAGCTGAAAGACTTTAAGGACGAGCGCTCGCGGGAGTCCTTCCGCTAGACCGGCAGCGACCAGGAGGCCGCCATATCCGTTTGCTAGGAGTCGCCGTGAGCACGAGGAAACCCTCGTTTTTGGCAACTAGAGTACCGAGGACGCGGCAGCAGAGGTCAAACTGACGACCCTAACCTTGAACCTGGAAGCAACGCCGACTATTTCATATATAGAGATGAGCCGAGGACAATTGGCGTCAAGATCGCGGAGGTGATACATGTTAGGGAAGTCGAACGAGAAGCCCTGCAATACTATTGATACCTTGATCGGTGCGAAGGCCGAGCTGAAGGGGGATATCGTTTTTTCTGGCGGGCTGCGCATTGACGGTAAACAAAAGGGCAATATTGCAGCCCGGGGCGCCGGTAATAGCACATTAGTCCTGAGCGAGAATGGCGAGATCGTGGGGAATGTTACCGTGCCTCACATGATCATTAACGGCAGGATCAAAGGGAATGTACATTGTTCGGAGCGGATCGAGCTTCAGTCCAAGGCAGAGATTAGTGGCGATGTACACTACAAGGTAATTGAGATGGCCCTCGGGGCCACTATCAACGGTGCCCTCATCCATGACTCGGGACAGGCCACCGAGAGAGGGGCGGTGACCAAACTCAAGCCTGTCGCGGTTTCAGGCGGCAGCGAAACCAGTGTCGATAGCGACAACTAACGCATGTATTGAATTTGTTCGGCAATGCCCCGATAATCATATTAGAGTTATCTTATATCTTATCGGTGAATCCCTAATGAACGCATTTACACCCGAAACGCCAAGCCCAGTAACTGTAACCGCGAGTGCAGCACAAAAGGTGCGCGAGCTGATCGAGCAAGAAAACAATCCCGAGCTCAAACTGCGCATCTTTATTCAGGGCGGAGGTTGTTCTGGATTCCAGTACAATTTTACGTTCGATGACATGATCAACGACGACGACGCCCGAGTCGAGCAGGACGGTGTCACGCTGTTGATTGATCCCTTGAGCTTTCAGTACCTTGTCGGCGCGGAGATCGACTACCAAGAGGGTCTGCAAGGCGCGCAGTTTGTGCTAAAAAATCCGAACGCGCGCACAACTTGCGGCTGCGGTTCGTCATTTAGCGTCTGAAAAAACGACCGACGAGGCACCCGTAACACGAATCAAAAAGGAGGCGCTCGCCTCCTTTTTTGTACTTGTCCGCCATTTTGGGGATGGTTCATCCTGCACCTAGTCCACCGCTTCACGTCTTTAGGTGCATGCACATGGTGGCGTAGCGGCATGCGCAGTGAACTGGCTTATGCTACGCTTGGCACGCCTCGGCGCTAGCCTGATAGGAATCCTGGGACGTCACCTGCCGTGAGGACTTCATCAAACGTTGAAGAATCGCTACGCCTGTTGAAGCGTGGCATTGACAGTATCTTACTGGAGGATGAACTTCGCGAGCGCCTCACGTCGGGTAAGCGACTGCGCGTGAAGGCCGGTTTCGACCCCACTGCACCTGATTTGCATCTCGGTCACACAGTGTTGATTACCAAGATGCGCCAATTCCAGGATCTGGGCCATGAAATCCTGTTTTTGATTGGTGATTTTACCGGCATGATCGGCGATCCGAGCGGCAGGAACGCCACGCGCCCACCATTGTCGCGTGACGAAATTATCGAAAACGCGAGAACCTATGAGCAACAGATATACAAGATTCTCGATCCCGAAAAGACATTAGTGATGTTCAATTCCAGCTGGATGAACGCTATGACAGCGGCCGACGTCATTCGCTTGGCCGCCCAGCACACCGTAGCCCGTATGCTGGAGCGGGAGGATTTTCAACGGCGTTATCGAAACGAGCAACCTATTGCGATCCATGAGTTTCTATACCCCCTGGTGCAAGGTTATGATTCCGTGGCGATGCGCGCAGATGTAGAGCTCGGCGGGACCGATCAGCGCTTCAACATGTTGGTCGGGCGCGAGCTGCAACGGGCATATGGGCAGCCGCCACAGGTCGTAATTACGCTGCCGATCCTTGAGGGAATCGATGGCGTAGAGAAGATGTCGAAATCTCTCGGCAACTACATCGCCATCAACGATCCGCCGGAGGAGCAGTTCGGCAAGCTTATGCGGATTTCCGATGAGCTCATGTGGCGTTATTTGGAGCTGCTTTCAGCGGAAGACATGGAAACCATTAATCGCTGGCGCCGCGAAGTCGCAGAGGGAATCAATCCGATGGAGATCAAGATGCGTTTGGCATCGGAAATCGTCACTCGCTATCACGGCGCGAAGGCAGCCGAGCATGCCCGCGAGCACTTCGCCACCGTTTCGCAGCGCGGTGAGGTGCCGGCCGACATCCCGGTGAGAGATGTGCCGACCTCGACAGCGGGTCTCACAGTGATGCAAGCAATGAAAGCCGCTGAACTGACAACGAGCACCTCCGAAGCGATCCGCCTCATCAAGCAGGGGGCCGTCGCGATCGACGGTGAGCGGGTCAAGGACCCCCGGCAAGAGCTCACAGCCGGTGCGGACGTCGTCTTCAAGGTTGGCAAACGCCGCTTCGCGCGAGTCCGGGTGGTGAAAAGCTAGGCCCCTTACGTGAGTGAACGACCGGCCGCTGCGTCGGTCTAACTGCTGGCGAGGGGAAAAGCTTCCAGGAAGCGCCTAGCTGCGGGCCAAGGTGGCTGCGGCTGACTTCGGGAATTGCTGGGGGACCCACAAAATCAAAGCGTTACGTGTGCACCCACGCGTTCCCTCTGATCTGGCCGGGAGCTTTGCCTCACCCCGCCAGAGGTTTAAAATAGGCATTGATCTCCTACTGCGGGCGCGTATAATGCGCCGGCTACCGGGTGCGTTCGGACCCGGTTCGTTCTTTTAAAATTCGGATCAAGTAATTTGTGTGGGCGCTTGCGTCGAGTTCAGGTCCAACGGATTGTGGCTGGTAAGTCCACGTTGACACCAGTCAAGTAAGTTCTGTCCCCGTTGC
>CAYGAS010000149.1:0-7928 GCA_964347935.1 uncultured Nitrospiraceae bacterium
GGCGTTGATCACCGACATCGCCCGCGGCCCAAAACGCAACGCTGGCCGGTGCAAGCGCTTGCACGTTTTCTCGAGCAAGTGAAGGGCGAGCTCGCGGATATCGTCACCGCGATCACGCAATGGCGGCAACCAGATTTCCATCACCCGCAATCGAAAGTAAAGATCGTCGCGAAATTGATTTCGCTCCACCAACTGCGTCAGCTCGCGATGGGTAGCCGCGATCAGCCGCACGTTCACCCGGCGCGGCTGCGATGAGCCGACCCGCCGAATTTCGCCATCCTGCAGTACCCGCAACAACCGCGCCTGCGCCGGCAGCGGTAGTTCGCCGACTTCATCCAGGAACAGCGTACCGCCGTCAGCAGCCTCCACCATGCCCTGGCGCGTGACAATCGCGCCGGTGAAGGATCCTTTTTCGTGGCCGAACAACTCGGACTCGATCAGCGTTTCTGGAATGGCGGCGCAGTTGACGGTGATGATCGGCGCGTCGCGGCGCTCGCTTTGCTCGTGCACGGCGCGCGCCACCAGTTCCTTGCCGGTACCGGACTCGCCCATGATGAGCACGGTCGCATCCGTGGGCGCCACCTTCTCGATGCGTCGGAACACCTCTTCCATGGCCGCACAGCGTCCGACAATTCCCGCAACCGGGTACGTGCGCTGCACATCGCGCTTGAGCGCCGCGTTCTGCCTCGCCAGGCGCCGGCCCGACAAAATGCGCTCGATAACCACCAGCAGCTCATCGTGGTCAAACGGCTTGGCGATGTAGTCCACAGCACCGAGTTTCATCGCCTCCACTGCCGAGCGCACGCTCGCGTAGGAGGTCATGATCAACACCGGCACGCCGTCAGCCCGCGCGATGATATCGGTCCCGGGTAGGCCAGGCAGGCGCAGATCAGCAATGATAAGATCGAAGTGGCTGAGCAAATGGTGCTCGCCCGCCTCCTCAACCGATCCCGCCTCTGAGACCTGATAGCCATTGCGCTCGAGCAAGCGCCGCACGGCGAGGCGAATCACCGATTCGTCTTCCAACACAAGAATGTGGCTCATGACACCATGCTCTGGGTCTGTACGGACAGCGCCGGTGAGGGCAAGCGCACGATCACACGCGTGCCGGCACCGCTCTCGCTGTCAAGTTCGATGCTGCCGCCGTAGTCGTCTATGATCTTGTAAACCATGGGCAGCCCAAGGCCCGTGCCCTCGCCCGGGCGCTTGGTGGTGAAAAACGGCTCGAATACGCGGTTGCGCAGATCTTTCGGGATCCCTTCGCCGCGGTCGCGCACTTCAATGTGGATTCGGTCGTCGTCGCGCGTGGCAAACACCTCCACCTTCTCGCCCGGGCGCGAAGCGTCGCACGCATTGGTCAACAAGTTGATGAAAAGCTGCAGAAAACGCTGGCGATCGCCTTGAAGCTCGAGCTCAGGCGGGCACGTACTTAGACACTCCACCGCGCGACCACTGCGTGAAAGTCGCACGAGCCGGATAGCCTCCACCACCGTTTCGTGCAAATTGATACGCTCGTCGCTGGTTTGCGCAGTATCGCTGCGACTGAAGGTCATCAGCGACTGCACGATGGTGCCGATACGCCGCGTCTGCTCCAGGATTTGCTCAACCGTCTCACCGACCAGCGGCGATCGATCTTCCGCGCGCAGGTTTTGTGCTAGGCAGGCGATCCCAGTGACCGGATTGCCGACCTCGTGCGCCACACCGGCGGCCAACCTGCCGATAGAAGCTAGGCGTTCGCTATGCGCAAGCTCCGCCTCGAGCGTGTGTAGATCGGTCAGGTCTTCGAGCAACATGACGAGACCCGGGCGGTGGGCCTGTTCGGCGCGCACCATGATCAATGGGCTTTCGACCTTGGCCTTGTGCAAGTGGAACCAGCGTGGGTAGCCATCGATCTGAAGTTGCTGTCGATGGATATGGTTGTCATCGGCAGCGGCGAACGTCGAAAGCAAGTGCCCCCAAGGTTCCGGCAGCTCGTCGAGCTCGCGACCCAGCGCCTCGCGTGCGCTAATGCCTGAAACCACCTCCATGGCCAGGTTCCAGGTCACGACGGCACCTTCGGGGCTCAGCGCACACACGGCCAGCGGCAGATCCTGCAGCACTTGGCGGTGATAGCGGCGCAAGGCGTCGAGCTCGGCGGCCAGGCCGCGCAACTCGCTGCGCGACGCCTCGAGGCGCTCCTCCATAAAACGCACCGTGTCCGACAGCGCCGTCTGCGACCCGGCATCGAGCTGCAGCCGGCGATTGACGATCATGCGCGCGAGCGGCGGGCCGATCAGGCCCGAGAGGTTGCGCTCGATCTGCTCGCGCAGCCTTCGCAGCTCGACAGGACGATGCTCGTCGGCCGGCAAATTCAGGTCGTCGAGCGCGCGCTGTACCTCGCGTTTGGCCGCCTGCTCCCCCAGCACGCGGGTGAGCTGCTGCTGAAACTGCAACGGCGAGCCGGCCGCAACCACACCGCGCGGCGGCGTAAAGCTGGTGCTGGAACAGGCCTGCGCGGCCTCGAGCTCCTCGGCATTTTGGCGCGTCAGCAATGACACCACGACGAACAACACGCTGTTGAGTGCCAGCGAGTAAAAGGCAGCGAAGCCCCACTTCTCGAATCCCGAAGCCTGTTGCAAGCTCGGCAGGGGCTCAAGGTCCCACTGCAGCACCCCGGAGCTCTGCAGCAGCGGGATTAGTAAGGTGGCGGTCCAGACGGCAATGCCGCCGGTGAGACCGGTAATGAAACCCATGCAGGTCGCGCGCCGCCAATAGAGCACGCCGGCGATTCCAGGCAGAAACTGGGCGACGGCCACAAACGACACCAGGCCGAGCTGCACCAGTCCTTCGTTGTGCTCCAGCAACTGGTAGAACCCGTAGCCCGCCATGATGATGAGGGCGATGAGCATGCGCCGGCCCCACAACAGCCAGCGATAGAGATCAACGTAGGGGTCCGGGTAGCTGGCGGGCAACAGCAGATGATTCAGGCACATCGCGGCAAGCGCGAGGCTAGTGACAATCATCATGGCGCTCGCCGCCGACACGCCGCCGATAAAAGCGATCACCGGCAACACCTGCGAGCCACCGGCGAAAGTAATGCCAAGCACGTAGTAATCGGGGTCGGTACCGGCCGCCACCGCCGTACCGGCCCACAGCACGACCGGAATCGGCAGGTTCAACAACAGCAGGAACAAGGGAAACGCCCAGCTGGCGGTGCGCAGCGCCTGCGGACGTTCATTTTCGGTAAAGGCCATGTGGAACTGACGCGGCAGCAGAAAGGCGGCGGCAAAGGCCAGCAGCAACAAGGTGATCCACGGCCCTTCGCGCACCGGCTGGTAGAGCGCCTCGATCGCCTCGGGATGGCGTGCGAGCCACTGCTGCATCGGGCCGATACCGCCGAAGACACCGAACACGGCGAATAGACCGACACCCAGCAACGCCATCAACTTGATCAGGGACTCGAACGCGATCGCGACCACGAGGCCTTGGTGTTTTTCCCGTGGCGAGATGTGGCGCGCGCCGAACAGGATGGCGAAGAGCGTCAGCGTCACGCAGTACACCAGCGCCACTGCCTGTGGCGCGGCCTCCTGAGTGAGAATGCGCAGTGACTCCGTGACCGCGCGTATCTGCAGCGCGATGTACGGTAGCGTGCCGGCGAGCATGAACAGCGTCACCAGCACGCCCGCGAGCTGACTGCGGAAACGAAAGGCGAAGAGATCGGCCAGCGACGTCAGCTGGTGATCACGCACAAGGCGCAGAATCGGCACCAGCAGCACCGGCGCAAGCAGGAAAGCAAGCGTGACGCCCAGGTAGATCGCCAGAAAGTTGTAGCCCTGCGCTTGCGCGAAGCCGACGCTCCCATAATAGCTCCACGAGGTCGCGTAGACCCCAAGCGAAAACACATAGGTCAACGGATGCCGCGCCACGCGCGCCGGAATCCAGCCGCGATCCGCTGCATACGCAACCAGGAACAACAGCAGCAGGTAGGCGACCGTAACGAAGAAAAGCGTGGACAAGTCAAACGTCATGGCGGGTGCCTCCACGCTGCACCCAAGCCGCAAGCACAATGACCAGCGACCACAGCAGATAGGGCAGATACCAAGGGCTATCGTCCGCCGCCCACCACCCCACGAGCGGCGACGCTAATAAGAACAGCGCAAATAGAAACAGCAGGATGACCCGGTCGAGCTCCCGCCCGCTTTCGCGAATCTGGCGCATCACGGCCCCGCAACAGGCGAAAATATGTTACCAAAAGTAACAGAAGCCGCCTCCGCGGCCAAGTGGCCAGAGACCCAGCTGCACACGCCCTACCCCACGAAACCGCGGTTGACGCGCAGAGCCCGCAAACAGCCCGAGTACACCATGGCTGTTCGGCGGATAGTCAGCATCGTTAGGCATGCTCGGAACCGACCCATTTTTCTTGGACCGGACAATCGTCATCGTCCCTGCCCGAACCACCCTTCCTTAAGGTGGCCGCGGGAAATGGTGTGGCCCTGCGGCAACCCACGTGTCTCGTCTTAGCCCTTGTCATAATGCCCCAAACTCTCGTTCCCGTGGCCCAAGGGGCGACAGTTACCCGGCTGGGGACGTGGCACCTTGGGAAACGTATCCCAAAAAAAAGTCTTTACATTGGGAATATTTTCCCATACAGTACGCCCCTAAAGACGGGAAGGGTTTCCGCGCAGAAGAATAAAGAGAGGGTGCGATGTATCGCTGCCTTATTGCACAAGCGTCTCTAGGAGGTAGCTGCAATGCACATCGCGAACCCCAACCGGTCAGACAAATTATCATTCGATGTACCCGCAGACGGTGCGACCCGCGCTATTAGGCCCGCTTACTTCGACCTGAACGGGTCGGTTAACTACAGGACCTGTCTTGACCTGCTCCGTTCAGGTCTTTTGGGCGCCCATCCATTAGCGACGGCAATCAAGTATCTGACGGACATGATCGTGGCTGCGATGCTTTTGGTCGTAACGGCCCCCATCCTCGCCGTCGCAATGTTTCTAATCTATGTCGGCTCACCTGGCCCTGTCATTTTTGTTCAGGAGCGGATCGGCCGTGGTGGCAGACCATTCAAGCTATATAAGTTACGCACGATGGATTCTGGCACGGATCACACGCAGCAAGTCTTGATGCGTAGACAGCGCAAAAAAGTATTCATCAAGTTTGACAACGATCCAAGAATTACATCTATCGGTCGTTACTTGCGCATTTTTTCTATCGATGAGTTACCACAATTGATTAATGTTCTGCGAGGAGAAATGAGTCTAATCGGTCCACGCCCTCTTGAGAAAGTTGAGGTGAATCGGCTTCCACATGAAGTACGACTGCGCCGGTTCACAGTTCAGCCTGGGCTTAGCGGTCTTTGGCAAGTAAGTGGACGAAGTCTGACGACTGAGGCAAAGCGGATCCAGTTAGATCTTGAATACGTGGACACTTGGAGCTTGTGGTTAGATCTCAAAATTATGTTGCGCACAATTCCTGCGGTATTGACTGGTTATGGTGCGAAATAGCCTTAAGCTGGAATACGGCAACAGATAGACCGGGCTAGCTGAATCACAAATGGAATTATCGATGCAATTTATTACTCAGGCGGTCATCCGCGGTTGGGCGATCATTCTACTGGCTGTTCTGTTAGTAGTTACCGCCGCAAGCCTTTTCACAGCACAAATCAACCCGCAATATAGATCGACCTCTCAGCTTATTGTTGTGCCGAACAAGCAAGTTGAGGATGCGCGCAATGTATTACGCAGCCTTGAGACCTTGGAGCGCCGTACCATTGTCGCAACCTATGCCCGGATACCCCCGCAGAAAAACACCGTTGACGCAGCAGCCAAACAACTCAATATCAATCCAACCGCTCTAACTGCGTATTCCATTCGCAGTACCGTCGTACCCAATACGAACATCATCCGTATCGATGTCGAGGGAATCAATTCTGCCACGACCGCTGCAGTGGCAAATGCACTGGCAAGAAGTACTTCAGATATCGCAAAAGACATTTACCGTATTTATGATCTGCGCCTTTTGTCCGAGGCGCAACCTGCTGCAAATCCCGTCCGACCAAACTGGAGCCGTAATATTTTGATAAGCATCATATTAGGGCTGGGCCTCGGTGTGTTGACGGCAATCGGTGTTGAAAGTTTTCGCGCATGATGTTCCGAGAAATGACAGCTGCACGAATATTGGGGGCGCTGACACAGCGCTCCAGCCAATTATTCACCAGAAAGTCTTCTGCAGCATTTTCAAATGCGCAGCGAATCTGGCTTCTGCTTATTCCCCCTGCCGCTGTGCTTGGGTGGTTAGTATCCGGCACCCCGCACATAAGCAACTCATTTATACTCGCATCACCTTTGAAGATGGTACTTGCTTTTGGGGGACTGCTGCTTGCGATGGTGATCATTTGGCGGCCTGTTGTTGGGCTCGTCGTACTGATTGCATTGGTCTGGTTAAATCTGTCACAGATCCTTGAGCGGTTCCATGGCATCCCCTCCCTGCTGCATCTTTTGGCTTTACCTTTGTTAGTAGCCGCAGTCAGAACACGATTACAAGAAGGTTTTGGTGGGCTACATATCCCGCTGCTGCTGTGGGCCGCAGCTCTTTTTGCCATGGTGCCACTGATCTCGAGTACGTATGCGCTTGATCCACAGCTCTCTGATCAACGTGCTGCCGAAGCATTAAAGGCGCTTATTATCCTGCTGATGATTTTTTTCCTGGTGGATTCTGAAATACGTCTTCGCGCTGCCACCTGGTCGCTGGTGATCGCCGGCACATTCCTTGCGGCACTTGGTTTCGCACAGTTAGTGATGGGGGACCTGGGCAATGATCTTGCAGGGCTTGCCCGGGTCAAGTATGCGCACGTTTACGGTGATGATTTCAAACCGCGCCTCGCTGGTCCCGTTGGTGATCCCGGCTTCTTCGGGCAGATACTGGTCTTGCTCGTTCCGCTCGCATTTCACATCGGTTGGTACGAGAAAGGCCGTGTCATACGCGCCCTCGGCTGGTTATCCTTGATTAGTCTGATAATCGCAGTAGGGCTAACCTACTCGCGCGGCGCGATGCTGGCACTTCTGGTAACACTGATGCTACTGCTATTCACGCATCGGCTGTTTCGTCCCAAATACCTGGCAATTCTGTTCATCGCGCTTCCGGTTGTGTTTGCAGTCGCCTCAAGTGATTTTGGCAAACGCCTGTCTACTGCGGCACTCGCCCTGCCAGGTGGTCAGGATGAATTGCGCCCTGACAGTTCAATAGAACTACGCCTTTTGTTTTCAAAGACAGCGTTAGCAATGTTTGCTAATAGGCCGCTTACGGGTGTTGGCGCCGGCAACTATGCAAGTGAATATCTTGCCTATGCGGATGAAGTAGGGTCTGACGCACGTCACTACGGCGATGCTGATGAAGGCTACTATGCCCATAGTCTATATCTGGAATTGGCCGCAGAAACAGGGCTAATCGGATTGACTGCCTATGTGCTGGTGATGAGCGCAGCACTTATATCCATTTTCCATTCGGCACGTGCTTTTAGAAGTGCAGGCGATCTTTATCTTGCCGGACTGAGCCGATGCCTAAGTATTTCGCTGATCAGTTATCTGATAACGAGTTTATTTCTGCATGGTCATTTCCAGCGCTATCTCTGGGTGATTTTTGGACTTATCGCTGCAATTTCTGTGCTTCCGAGAACGCAGCCGCTGCATATCTCTGGTAAAAGCAATGAGACACCATGATTACGATGACTGCGACCGCTGTAACGGATCCAGCATTGATAAGCAGTCTGTTAGCGTAAGACGACCTGTTGCATTTGTTGTGTCACGTTTTCCGGTCGTTACGGAGACCTTCATACTGCGTGAGATTCAAGAGCTCGAACGCCAAGGTCAATCTGTGCTGCTGGTTCCGTTGCTCAAAGAGCAAGCTGGGATAATTCATGTGGAAGCCCAGTCCTGGATTGC
>CAYGAS010000150.1:0-2290 GCA_964347935.1 uncultured Nitrospiraceae bacterium
GACGGCAAGCAGCGTGGCATCATGCTCTTCGATGATTTCAAACAGCAGATCCAAAATGAGGGTCTTGTTTTCCGGATCGAGGTTTCCCGTCGCCTCGTCGGCCAGGATCAGCTTCGGATTCGGCAATAGCGCCCGGCAGATGGCCGCGCGTTGTTTTTCGCCCTGAGATAAGTCATCGGCGAAGCGCTTGAGTTTATCCCCGATACCCATGGCATCAGCTAGGCTCACGGCTCGTGCGCGCACTGCTTTATCTAGCGTCAATGCCTGTGTGATGCGGTAAGGGTGAAGGATATTGTCCAAGACATTGAGATAGTCGAGCAGCTCGAAATCCTGAAACACGAATCCGATATTAGTAATGCGAAAGTCGCGCCTTTGCGCATCGTTGAAAGCGCTGACCTTGGTATCGTCAATACTGACGGTGCCACTGGCCGGCGTAAGAATACCGGCGATCAAGTTTAGCAACGTGGTCTTGCCGGAACCGCTTGGTCCGATAACCGCAACTTTTTCACCTCGAGCCACATGGAACTCGGGAATGCTTAAGCGGAATTCCCCGTAGCGGTAGTGAAATTCGAGAGAGTCAATGGAGATCATGAGTCCGTAGTTTGGAGTCTCTAGCTTCCTAGTCCTGAGTCTCCGGTCTTGATTTGAACCTACAGACTGCAGACTACAGTCTCAAGACTTGTTTAGCTCCAGACTACAGACTTTGGACTAGGATTGTGTCTGCGTATATGGATCGACCCGCTTCTCTTCTAGCAATTCAAGATTCGTAATCTTCCAGTTACCGTCCACCGCCGTTACGGTAACGATGGCGTCGTAAAGGTTCTTGCGGGTGTGCACATGTCCCCAGTGGCCGACCGTGCCCATCGCCGTCCATTTAGACTTGAAGGCGAACGCTAGTGGGCGATCGGCAATTTTCTCGGCCGTGACGTCGAGGATCTCGACCTGCTTGATCTTCGCCTGGGCACCGCCGGCCTTCTGTACGGCAAACGACGCGCGGTTCTGCAGGTAAATATTCGCCAGCAGATCACCGCTGACGCTCAGCGCGAGCTTGTCGTACACATCCCCTTCTTCACGAAAGTCAAAAGCCCGGTACACGTTCTTGAGCAACGTGTGCAAGAGCACTTGCGCCGGTTCACCCTCAAGGCTCCCGGCGATCGCAGTTGGCTTCGCTACCGAAACCTGCGTATAGGGATAGGTGGCCAGGCTCGCCGCGAGCAGCGCCACCATTGCCATGATCGGGACAGCGACGGATTTGCCATGCCGTCGACGCCTTGCGATCTGCCAGCCCATTGGCAACAAGACCGCTAGAAAAGCAAGACTCCCCACGGGTACGTTGACGCGTCCAAGCGAACCGGCCACCGCGATCGCCTCGACCGTTGGCATCTGGTACTTCTTTAAGACATTGGTCCATTTGTGGACGTTATCTTGCGGTTCTACGTAAGACACCAACGGTCCCGCTGGATCTATCGCGGTCGCGGGTACGCGGCGGATCTGATCCGTGAACAGCTCCCAGTTGACGGTGACTTCCTGCGGCAAGCCGTCCGTGATGTAGCTTATGATGACGCCGACGATGGCGGTGGATATGTCCAGCCTTTCAGGGTTCTCGATGAGCTGGATGCCGGTGATAGCGACTTTGACGTAACTAATCCGATCAAGAATGGGCTTGAGCGCCCTACCGTCGACGCGCACCGTGTTCTTGTGTAAAAGAAACTCGCCGATGCGCTGCCTGAGCCCTTCGAGCTCATCGGGTTCGATATACTCATCCCCCCGCAGCCCGAGATCCACCCACTGCTCCAGATCCTTGACGCGTGTAAGAATCTCGTGGCGGACCTCGTAAGGTTCGACGTAGAGGAAGGACATCAACGCCGATTTGTGATGGCGTTTGAGGTTCGGGTTATCGAACTTGGTGTACCAAGGATCCTGCCAATCTAGTGCCACACGTGCGGGCGCCCCGAGATAACGAAAATCGATAATAGGCACGGCCTTGTGGTAGGCGATGAAACCGATCGAGACCTTGGGTCGGCCCTCCTTATCCAGGGGCGGAATGAGGGTGAGCGCATTCGGTTGCTGCTTGAATGGATAAACAAGCTCGGCGTAGAGCACACGCTTGTCTTTCGGCGGTTCCGGCACGCGTTGGCGCGTGTACGGGTTGATCATACCGGCGAAGGGTGACTTACGGTCCTTGCGCAGCCGCGGCTCGATAAGCTGCAACTGCGCCGCTAGCTTCTCACCGCTGTCCGTCACGAACTGAAACTTCTCCGAGGCAAAGAGTTTCAAGCGCTCCGTCGCC
>CAYGAS010000151.1:0-8477 GCA_964347935.1 uncultured Nitrospiraceae bacterium
GATGGGGGGTGCGGGTTTTGAGCCGCCAGAGCGCAAGATTAATCAGCGCAAACACCATCAGGGTGACAAAGCTCGTGATTGTCGCCAATTTAACGAGGGGCAGCCACAGGGCAAAGGCCAACACCGCAAAAACTATAAGCACAGTTGCCCGAATCGGCGTTCGCGTCTTCGGGTTGACGACAGTGAACGTTGCCGGTGCAACGTGCTGTTGAGCCATGCCGTACACAACGCGGGAGGCCATGATTATCTGTATCAGCGCCCCGTTAACGACGGCAATTAAGCTGATGAGACCGATGCTTACGGGCGAGTAGCTTCCGGCCGCCTCAATCAGCGTTGCCAACGGGGCCTTGCTCTGTGACAGTATCTCCGGCGGTAGTCCTAGCACGGCCGTTAAGGCGACCAGAATGTAGATCCCGCTCGTAATAAAGAGCGCCAGTATGATTGCCAACGGCAAATTGCGCCGCGGATTCTTGACCTCTTCCGCGACATTCACCATGTCCTCGAAGCCGATGAACGCGTAGAAGGCGAGGAAAGCCCCCAATACAATGCCGGCCCACGACGTGATTTCCAGAGGCGGAACCAGTTCGGGCCAACGTTGCGGCAGCTCCGTCAGGCTGTCTCCGGCCAGGAAGAGCACCATCAGCAGACCAAACAGCTCCAGCACGGTGATCACGGTGGCTACCCAGACTGATTCACTGATGCCCCAAATCGCCAAGAGCCCGAGGGTAAGGATCAGGGCGCTAATGGCCACTCTGTCAGGTGCCTGCACGAATAGGTGCAGGTAGCCAACGAAGCCGTTGGCGATCGTGGCAGCCGAAACGATGCCGATCAGCACCACCGCCCAGCCGGTCAACGCCGACAGCAGCGGCCAATTAAAGGCCTCGTCGACATACACCGCTTCGCCGGCACTGCGCGGATGACGCGCCGACAGCTCGGCATAGGAAAACGCGGAAAAGCCAGCGATAAGTGCCGCCAGCGAAAACGCCACCGGGGCATACATTCCGGCGCGACCGGCGACCTCCCCGATGAGCACGTAGATGCCGGCGCCGATAATGGTGCCAATGCCGTAGAAGGTAATCAGTGGCAGTGACAGGCTGCGTTTTAGGGTCGTGGCCTCAGGCAACGGCGGTGGGGAGTTCGTCGTTGGATGCTCCACTCGTTTTTCGTCATCTCGCAATCGAAGACGCGTGAGTGGCCGGCCCCTCGCCACGTCTCACGGGCTTGGCAACATGCGCAGCCGCGGCCACAATCGCACGCGCGCCAGGCATCCGCAGATCCTGCTGCCTCGAGAGTCGGGACTCGGCAGCGTTATTGCTGTTATTGTGCAGGTATACACACACACCGGACAAGACGGCCGCGGCGTTGCGCAGGCGCGTTGAATAGGCGCTCGCTTATGCAGCGACGCCTGCCCACAGATGCAACATTAGCCGCCTTTCAGGAAGTCGCCCCTCCCGCGCTAACTCTGAGCGGCCGACTCTCTTGGCTGCGAATGCGAAAGCGCTTATCCAGCTCCTCGAGCTTTTCCTTAATGCCAGTGTACTCAAGCTCTGAGATCGGCAGCATCGCTGCGCCGAAGAAGCCCTGGCGTCGCATTTCCAGGGACTTGTCGGCCACTCGATTGCGCACCCTATCCCAGAACGGATGCTTGAAGGCATCGGTGGGCTCGGTCAGCTTGCCGTTCTGCATGGCAAAGGCGGCGCAGCTGACAACCGGCGGGCCGTCGAAGTAGCTGATGGTCGAGTTGAGCGCCACCGGCATCAACGGCATGTTGTGCGAGCCGCGCATGCCGCCCGCCACGTATGGTGCTACCGCATAAGGTGCCAACACCTCTCCCGTAGCCGGGAAGCTCTTCTGGACGCGCACGAGCATCACCGGATCATCCTTGCCCGTGTACGTACCAGCGATGTTGTGCAAGCGCGTCGTGCATGCCGCGACCGCTTGCTCACCGGTTGCCCTCGACCAGATGGATTCCACGACGTAGCGCTCGGCGTCGCGTAGCAACGCCGCGATATCGTAGATGTCTTCCGGTGTGTTGAGCTCGATGATGCGGTCCCCATCGGTATATGCGACATCCATGATGACGAACTTGAAACCCTTGGCCATCGACGGCGCCAATATCAAGCCTGGTGTATTCATGGGGTCCGCAAAGGCGAGATAAAGCGGCAAGTTATAGGCGCCCGGGTCGGTTTTGTCGGCGGCAAAGAACAAAAAGGGCTCACCCGCCCGCTCGTCAAACTCCATTTCCGCGACGGCGGGTCCCATGCCGCGGACGTTGCCGGCGAACGCATCCTTGAGCAGGTCCTGGCCGGCGCCGTAGAGCCCTTGTTCTTTGGCTTCGACCGTGCCGGCAACGAAGGCGTCCCAGGCCAGTTTGTGTATTGGCTCGGCACCCGGCCCGCGCGTGTGAGTCATCAGGATGGCAATATCATCCCCGGTGTAGCTGACATAGCTGTCTCGGATAAAAGCCATATCGTAGCGAGATTGCAGCACATGGCGCTCGACCGTCTGGAGCAAATGTTGTGAGGGGCAGATGTGGCCACCGATCGACCCGATATCGGCCTTTATTACGCTCAGCGTAATCTTCATCTTTAATCACCTCCGCATAAGAACGTTAATACTCCTCCAGACACAGACCCTGTTCATTGATTTTGGTCAAAATTCTGCAGGTGCCCGCATCGCAACATCAATGCCGCCTGGCAAGACTGGCACACATTTCGAGGATGCCAGCAAGCAAACGCCAGCCCTACGGCGCCGTATCGGCGCGTCTGCCGAACGTCTGCAGATGTGGCCAGGTCCGCGTATTGCTAGGTAAAGCGTGAGCACTTTGTACTTGCGGCCCGTCGTTGCGCACCGAAAGCGGATCACTGCCCATATGAGTTTCGTTGTGCGCGCAGGCTGCGGTAGGCGTTTTTTGAGCTAAATCAAGGCAGTGCCTGGTGCAGGCAAGATAATAGCAGTAGTTAGGACTGTGCGTGGGGAGGTGAGCATGACCGAACGTATCAATGTGCCCGACGTCGGTGCTCCCGATCAAGAGCTGAAGAACTCCCCAATCTTCGATCGCGAGAGCGAGGAGCTTGAAATGCTCGATCTCGAGTTCGAGAGCGGGGTTTGCTATTTCAATGGCGTTAGTTATAGAGATGGCGAGTACGTGTGTAGCGGCAACGAGCTACTACATTGCGAGCGCGGCGTCTGGATCCGAAAAGGCTCCTGTTATCCGGGTTGAGTACGGATCGTGCAAAGGAGGTTAGCTGATGGCGGAGTGTGAACCGATCACCAACCAGTGGTACAGCCGTCTTGACAAAGGGTACGCGTTTCAGGTCGTGGCTGTAGATGAGGAGGAACGCACCGTGGAGATCCAGCATTTTGACGGCGACCTCGAGGAGCTCGATTTCGACGTTTGGGCGGAAATGGAACTGGAGCTGATCGAGCCGCCCGAGGATTGGACTGGGAGTGTGGACGATATCGAGACGGATGACCTCGGCTACAGCGAAACCGAGATGAGGGAAGGTGATTGGTCGGCACCGCTGGAAGAGCGGGCTGTCAAGACCGAGGCAGGCTGGAGCGAGGAATCAGATGAAGAGGGGGAAGAGGAGGAAGGCGAAGAAGGCGAGGAAGAGCGAACGTAAAATTCACGCGCACACTGGCAAATCTCATGGTCCGCATTGATGTAAATCAATTAAGGAACGATAGATCGGGAGTAAAAAAAGAATGTCTAATAGGTTCAAGGAGCTACGACGATGAACGACATGCTAAAAGTGATCGAAGTGCTCGCCGAGTCTGACAAGAGCTGGGAAGACGCAGCCACGCAGGCGGTGGCGAATGCGAGCAACAGCTTGCACGGGATTAAGTCGATCTACATCAAGGAGATGGAAGCGAAGGTCGAGGGCGACAAGATCGTCAAGTACCGTATCAACGGCAATATCTCGTTTCTACTCGAGCGCTAGCGCGCATTGAATCCGCTTCGCAGGAGGATCTATGTCGGAGTGGAAAGGTAGACAAAGAGACCGTCTAATCCGGGAGCATGACCACAACACCTATAAGTCCAAGCGCAAGCTGCCGGAACCAACGGTGTGTACGCAGTGCGAGGCCGTGTTTCATGAAGGCCGATGGACATGGGCACCTCGACCGCCAGGTGCCCATGAACAGCTTTGTCCAGCCTGCGAGCGTGCGCGTGATCACTACCCAGCCGGTTACGTGACGATAGGAGGGGAATTTTTCCGCGAGCATCGCCAGGAACTACTGGGCTTGGTTCACAATATCGAATCCCGGGAAAAGGCGGAGCATCCGCTCAAGCGCATCCTCGGCACAGAGGACCAGAACGGTTCCGTTCTGATAACGACCAGCGATATCCACCTTGCGCGCACGATCGGCGATGCCCTGTATCACGCTTACGAGGGCAAGCTCGATTATCGGTATGCCGAGGAATCGAACATTCTGCATGTGAGCTGGGAGCGCTGACGAAAGACTCTAGGTGGCCGCGCCACCACGTACGCGTCTGTGAGCGTGGGGTCGCAACTACGGTGAGCACGGAAACCGTGCTCATGTTTGTGCGCGATAGATCGCGCGTGGCGTAAGAACGATGGCAATCATAGGCATTGACCTTGGTACTTCGAACTCAGCAGCGGCGGTGTTGCGAGGCGGGCGTCCGGTCATCATCCCCAGCGCCGAAGGCGTGAGCCTCGGTGGCAAGGCCTTTCCGAGCTATGTCGCCGTCGGCGCCGACGGACAGTTACTGGTGGGCGAACCGGCAAGGCGGCAGGCGGCGGTGAATCCGCAGGGGACGGCGACCGCCTTCAAGCGCAAGATGGGTCAGCGGGAGAAGATCCGCCTGCGCGATCGCGCATTTTCGCCGGAGCAGCTGTCCGCGTTCCTATTGCAGAAGATCAAGCGCGATGCCGAGGCCTTCCTCGGTGAACCGGTAAGCAAGGCCGTGGTGACCGTGCCGGCCTACTTCGATGACAACCAGCGCAGCGCCACCAAGGACGCTTGCGGCATCGCCGGCATCGAGGTGGCGCGCCTCGTCAACGAGCCGACCGCCGCTTCCTTAGCCTATGGCCTTGACCGCGCCGGTGAGGAGCTGCGTATTGCGGTGATCGACTTCGGCGGCGGCACGCTTGATGTAACCATCATGGAGTTCGGCAAAGGTGTGTTCGAGGTGAAGGCAACCAGCGGTGACACCCAGCTCGGCGGCAGTGATATGGACCAGAGAATCTTCGAGCACCTCGCCGATCGCTTCAAATCGCAAACAGGGGTCGACGTCAGGAATGATCGCACGGCGGCAGCGCGACTGACTCAGGCGGGGGAAGTGGCGAAGATCGAGCTGTCGACGAGTAGCACCGCACACGTCACGCTGCCCTACCTGACAGCGACGGCCAGTGGACCCCTGCATCTCGATATGGAATTAACGCGCGCCGAGCTTGAACGTCTGGTACGACCCGTGATCGACCAATGCCGCGGCCCGGTGGAGCAGGCGCTGCATGATGCCGGCGTGACGGCAAAGCAAATTGACCGGATCGTGTTCGTCGGCGGACCCACACGCATGCCCTGTGTGCGTGCGTTTTTCGAGGAGATTCTTGGTCGCAAGGCCGAGATGGGCATCGACCCGATGGAATGCGTGGCGAGCGGTGCAGCCATTCAGGCCGGCGTGTTGACTGGCGAGATGAAGGATATCGTATTAGTCGATGTCACGCCGCTGACGCTGGGAGTGGAGACGCTGGGTGGTGTCGCCACCGCATTGATCGCGCGCAATACGCCGATCCCGGTCAAGCGTTCGGAGGTCTTTACAACCGCTGCAGACTCGCAGACCAGCGTAACCGTGCACGTGTATCAGGGCGAGCGCCCGCTGGCGGCCGACAACACCGGCCTCGGGGAGTTCAATCTGGATGGTCTGCCGCCGGCACCGCGCGGGGTGCCGAAGATCGAGGTCACCTTTGACATCGATGCGAACGGAATCCTCAATGTCTCGGCCAAAGACATGGCCACGGGCAGGAGCCAATCCATTCGTATCAGCGGCTCGACGCGACTGGCCGAGGACGAGAAGCAGCGCATGATCAACGAGGCCGAACGCTATGCGGAACAGGACCGTCAGCGCCGCGAGGAGGTCGAAAAGCTCAACAATGCCGATGCAATTTGTTATCAGGCCGAGAAGACACTTGCCGATTTCGGCGACAAGATCTCCAAGAAGCTGCGCGACAAGATTGAAAATCTGCTACGCGAGACGCGCGAAGCGATCAGCAAACATGATGCGGACCGCGCCGTGGAGAAGGGGGAGGAACTCAAGCGTGAGCTGCAGGTGGCCGGTGGTACGATCTACGCCCAAAGCGGCGCCGCCAAGCCACGGCCTCAACCGGAGGTGGGTGCTCCCAGCGCTAAGGCACACCCCAGCGGCGCTGGACCGCACGGGCGCGTGGTCGACGCCGAATACCAGGAGTCCGATTGAGGCCTTCGCCTTAGGGATCTATGGCGAATAATGTCCAGCGCGACTACTACGAGGTGCTCGGAGTCCCGCACGACGCGGATCAGAAGGCCATCAAAGATGCCTTCCGCCGGCTCGCACTGAAGTACCATCCCGATCGCAACAAATCGCCCGATGCCGAGGAGCGCTTCAAAGAGATTGCCGAGGCCTATGCGGTGCTGTCCGATCCCAGCAAGCGCGCCCAGTATGACCGGCGTGGTTTCGCCGGGGTGGCGGACTTTTCCGCGGAGGATCTTTTTGGCGGCATCGACTTTGGCGATCTTTTTGGCGGGCTCGGGTTTGATTTCGATCTCGGCGGGGGGTTGTTCGATCGCTTCTTTAGGCGCCGGCGCGCCGGTCGCATGCGCGGCGCTAACCTCGAGATCGAGCTGACGGTGCCGCTAGAGCGGGTGGTCAAAGGCGGCGAGGAGACCGTGCGCTTTGCCGGACCGCACATTTGTTCCACCTGTCGCGGCGCAAGAACGCGGCCAGGCACTCAGCCGCGCACCTGCAGCGCCTGCAAGGGCACGGGTCAGCAGGTTATGAGTCGACACGAGGGCGATATTAGCTTCCGCCAGATCACCGTGTGTCCCGTCTGCCAAGGGGAGGGCAGTCTTATCGCTGAGCCCTGCCCCGATTGCCACGGTCGCGGCATCGCTGAACGCGCCGAGGCGCTGCGAGTGATGATCCCTGCCGGTATAGAGGAGGGCATGGCACTGCGCATCCCCGGGCACGGGCTGCCAAGCGCGCAAGCCGGCGGGCGTGCCGGCGATCTGTTTGTGATTGTCCACACAGCGCCGGACCCTCGCTTTGAGCGTCGCGGGGCCGATCTTTGGCGTGACCAGACACTGGAGGTGGCTGACGCAGCATTAGGCACACAGCTCGATGTCCCCACACTGGAGGGACACGCAACCGTCAAAGTACCCGCCGGTACGCAGCCAGGGGAACTGCTGCGTCTGCGCGGTAAAGGCTTGCCGGAGTTTAGCGGCGGGCGACGCGGTGACCTTTACCTTCGTCTACGGGTGCGAGTGCCCGAGGACCTGTCACGCGAGGAGCGCGCGCTTTACGAACAGCTGCGTGAGTTGCGAGGAGCCCCTGTGCAGCGCGGGCGCTGGTGGGCACGCGGTTAACCAGATTGGCGCTGCGGCCAGTGTGACCGCTTCGACAAGCGGTCAGACCCCTTGTTCCTCGAGCTCGATCTTGAGTGAAAAGAACTGTAACAAGTCTTTGAGGGCGATAATGCCCACGAGTTTTTCTCGTTCGACCACCATCAGCCGGCTGTTACCGGTGCGCATCATCATCGAAAGCGCCTGCAAGGCGTCGGCATCGGGTGCGATCGTGTTTTCCGCCGAGCACGGCGTAAATACCTCGCCTACGGTGTGCCGTGACCAATCCTTGCGTGCGAATGCTTTGATCTGGCGTGTCGTGACGCAGCCAAGCAGTGTCGCGTTATCGGCGACCGGAAACATTTTGAATTGATACTTGTAGACGTAGTCATCGACGAGCTGCTGCAGGGATATCGATCGCGGGACGGTCACCGGCGCCGCGTTCATGAACCGGCGCACGCGTTCACCCCGCAGAATCTCCTGCATCAGCAATCTTTCATAGGACATGCCGGCGGCCGCGCGAATGAACAGCCCGATCAGAAACCACCACATACCGGTGACGAAGTTTCCCGTCACTACAGCCAGAAACGCGAGGGCAATCAGCGCGAGCCCGAAGCCCGAGCCGATGGAGCTGGAGATCCGAGTGGCCCAACGGAGATTGCGTCTCCAGCCCCATAAGAGGGCGCGCAGCATGCGGCCCCCGTCGAGCGGAAATGCTGGTATCAAATTGAAGGTCGCCAGCAAAAAGTTGAGGTACGCCAGGTAGGCGAGCACGCCCTGTAGCGGTTGCTGCCACTCGAGCTCGCTGACCAGGGTATGAGCGGCCAAGAAGGCGAGCGCCAGCACGTAGCTGGCGACAGGGCCGGCAATGCCCATCAGGAACTCGGCCTGGGTACTGGGGGCCTCCTCTTCCATCT
>CAYGAS010000152.1:0-4257 GCA_964347935.1 uncultured Nitrospiraceae bacterium
AAACTGCGCGACGGCATGGACGCGATTGACGTGCTGCGTGCGACCTTTCCCGCCGGCACGGTGAGCGGCGCACCGAAGGTTCGCGCCATGGAGATCATCAACGAGCTCGAACCGGTCAGGCGCGGCGTCTACTCGGGTGCGGTGGGCTACATCTCGTGGTCGGGCAATATGGATACGGCCATCGCCATCCGTACCGCGGTGGTTAAAGATCGCACACTCTACATTCAGGCGGGTGCTGGCATCGTCGCCGATTCGATCCCGGCACACGAATGGAAGGAAACCATGAACAAGGCGCGCGCCATCTTCCGCGCGGTCACCATGGCCGCTGCAGGATTAGATAACCGCTAACTGCCCAACGCAAAGACGCAAAGACGCAAAGAAATTCCATGGATGAAAATGCTGGCTCGAAGGCGGTCATCGGATGTGCCATAGAGGTACACCGGGCGATCGGACCAGGTCTTTTGGAGTCTGTGTATCAGAAGTGTTTGGCTCGCGAGCTTGAGTTACAAGGAGTTTCCTTCCGAGAAGAAGTGCCTCTGCCAGTAGCGTATAAAGGCGTAAGTTTCGAGTCGGCTTACCGCTTAGACATGGTGGTGGCGAACAAGATTGTGTTGGAACTCAAAGCTGTGGAGCACCTGCTCCCTGTGCACGAAGCGCAGTTACTATCGTACTTGCGCCTAGCGCATCTTAAACTGGGACTGCTCATAAACTTTAATGTGCCGGCATTAAAATCCGGGATAAAGAGAATTGTTAATCATCTCTGATGTTCTTTGCGTCTTCGCGCCTTTGCGTTGAGTTTTTGACATGCTTTTAATGATCGACAATTACGATTCCTTCACCTACAACCTGGTGCAGTATCTGGGTGAGTTGGGCGAGGATGTGCAGGTCTACCGCAATGACCAGATCGGCGTCGACGAAATCGCGAAGCTCCGTCCGGCTCGCATCGTCATCTCGCCAGGACCGTGCACGCCGAACGAGGCCGGTGTTAGCGTAGATACGGTCAAGCGTTTCGGCGGCCAGGTGCCGATCCTCGGCGTGTGTCTCGGGCATCAGGGAATCGGCCAGGCCTATGGCGGTAAGATCGTGCACGCGAAGCAGATCATGCACGGCAAGACCTCTATGATTCATCACACCGGCGAGGGGGTGTTCGCGGGCCTGCCGAGCCCGTTCGAAGCGACGCGCTACCATTCGCTGGTGATCGAGCGCGAAAGCCTGCCGAAGTGTCTGGCGATCACGGCCTGGACCGAGGATGGCGAGATCATGGGGGTCAGGCATAAGGAGTTCGCCGTGGAGGGGGTACAATTCCACCCCGAGTCGATTCTGACCGAACACGGGCACGCATTGCTAGCCAATTTCTTAAAACAAACAGCGCCACGCAAAGACGCAAAGACGCAAAGTTAATTGGACTTTTTCGGGTGATCTCATTCAATGCACGATCGGCGATTAGCGCCGTCGCGACTATCGAAGATGGGTCTAATGACAAAAGTATTCTTTGCGCCTTTCCGTGCTTCGGTCCGCAGACGGTGCTTCCCTGCACCGCTCCTGCGTCTCTGCGTTGAGTAATCTTAGGGAGGACCATGATGGATATCCAGACAGCCATACGGACAGTATGTGAGCGCCGCGACTTGAGCCAGGAGCAGATGCGCGCCGTCATGCGCGTCATCATGACCGGCGAGGCGACGCCGGCGCAGATCGGGGGTTTTCTTATCGGCTTGCGCATGAAGGGCGAGACGGTCGATGAAATTACCGCGGCCGCCGAGGTGATGCGCGAGCTGGCGGCGCACGTCGGCGTCAGTGGACCGCATGTGGTCGATACCTGCGGTACCGGCGGCGACGGCGTGAGCACCTTTAATATCTCGACGGCGAGCGCCTTTGTCGTGGCGGCCGCAGGGGGCAAGGTGGCGAAGCACGGTAACCGCTCCGTGTCGAGCCGCTCGGGCAGCGCCGACGTGCTGGAGGCGGCCGGAGTCAATCTCGAGCTCAGCCCGGAGCAGGTCGCGCAATGTATCGATGAAGTCGGCGTCGGGTTCATGTTTGCGCCCAAGCATCACAGCGCCATGAAGCACGCCATCGGGCCGCGGCGCGAAATGGGTGTGCGCACGATCTTCAATCTGCTGGGACCGTTAACGAACCCCGCGGGGGCAGCGCACCAGGTGGTGGGGGTGTTCAGCGACGACTGGGTGGAGCCGCTGGCCCAGGTGTTGCGGAAACTGGGCAGCGGACATGTGCTGGTTGTGCACGCCGAGGACGGCATGGACGAAATCAGTATCGGTTCGCCGACGCGCGTGGCCGAGCTGAAAGACGACCAGATCAGGACCTACACCGTCAACCCCGAGGACTTCGGCCTGCAGAAGGGGAAAGTGGCGGGCCTGGCGGTGAACAGTGCCAAAGAAAGCCTGGCCATCATCGAGTCTGTGCTGAACAATCAAGCGGGCCCGGCACGCGATATCGTCGCTCTCAACAGCGGCGCGGCGATCTACGCCGCTGATCTCAGCGACTCGTTAGAGGCCGGCGTGCGTCAGGCGCACGAGTGCATCGCCAGCGGCGCGGCGCGCGAGAAGCTCCAGGCCTTGGTGGGTCTCAGCCGAAAGTTCGGCGACTGACGCTTGCCGTGCGTGCATGAACGACGCCCCGCAGATCCTGCAACGCATTCTCGCGCACAAGGCGCAAGAGATCGTTGAGCGCGCCAAACGCTTGCCGCTCAGTGACCTGCGTCACCAGGTCGAGGTCGCGCCGCCACCGCGCGGCTTTTCCGAGGCGCTGCAGGTACGCCTGCGCCGCGACCCGCCTGCCGTGATCGCCGAGATAAAGAAGGCCTCGCCCAGCAAGGGCCTGCTGGCGCCTGCGTTTGACCCCGCGGCCTTTGCGCGCAGCTACGAACGCAACGGCGCGACCTGTCTGTCGGTGTTGACCGATCAGGAATTCTTCCAGGGCTGTGATGAGGATCTGCGCCAGGCGCGCGCGGCCTGCGCGCTGCCGGTGCTGCGCAAGGACTTCACGCTCGACAGTTACCAGGTCTACGAAGCGAGGGCGATGGGTGCTGACTGTATACTGCTCATCGTCGCGGCCTTGGGTGACACCCAGATGCGGGAGCTTGCGGCCCTGGCGCGGGACCTCGGCCTCGACGTGCTCGTAGAAGTGCATAACGAGGACGAGCTGGAGCGGGCGTTACAGGTGGATACGCCGCTCATTGGAATCAACAATCGCGATCTGCGAACCTTCGAAGTAAGCCTGAAAACCACGCTCGAGCTGCTGGACAAAATTCCGAAGGACCGTGTGACCGTGACCGAAAGCGGCATTCAGCTGCCCGCCGATGTTGCACTGATGCGGGAGCACGGTGTCAATGCGTTTCTGGTGGGAGAGGCCTTCATGCGCGCGCCGGACCCGGGCGCCAAGCTGGCAGAACTCTTTGGCGAAAGGGGCGAGGTGTGAGGCGTCGGGAGAAAGGAATAATGTCCAGAGATTCTTGCTGGGTTTTACGACTCACTCCTCACTCCTTACCCCTCACGGAATTATGAAGGCAACCATCAAATGGCAAGACGGGCTGTGCTTCGTCGGTGAAGCGGACAGCGGCCACAAGTTGACTCTCGACGGGCCGCCGGATCTGGGCGGACGCAACCTGGGCGTGCGGCCGATGGAGGCGGTGCTGCTCGGCACCGGGGCGTGTACCGCCACTGATGTGATCACCATCTTGCGCAAGGCGCGTCAGCAAGTCAGCGATTGCGTCGTCGAGCTTGAGGCCGAACGCGCGCCCGATGCGCCGAAGGTCTTCACGCGGATCCACGCACACTTTATCGTCAGCGGCAAGGATCTCGATCGGAAAAAGGTCGCGCGCGCGATCGAGCTATCGGCCGAGAAGTACTGCTCAGCCACGGCCATGCTCGCCAAGACCGCGACAGTGACGCACGATTTTGAGATTGTTGAAGCCCCATGAATGACGCTCCGTCGGCTGGCGATCGCTTTCGAAATCTCGTCGAGCGTTATTATCAAGCGTGGTTTCGCTTTCACCCCGAAGCCGCCGTCGATGTCGGCGCCCCCGGCTATGCGCACCTGCTGACGCCCTACGGCGACAACGACAAAGGTGCGCTTGTCTGTCTCAACGACGAGCTTCGGGTCAGCCTGGAGGAGCTCGATCGCTCGGCACTGACGCCCGATGAGCAGATCGATCGCGACATCCTTTATGGCGCCGTGCAGCTGGAAAACCAGCATCTGCTCGATGTCGAGCCCAACGCACCCGATCCCGGCACGCTGCTGCCG
>CAYGAS010000153.1:0-9390 GCA_964347935.1 uncultured Nitrospiraceae bacterium
GTGTTTGGCGAAGGCTGTGATGAAGATGGATGGTTGTACGACATGTCTTAATTGCGGTGACTCGAAGTGTGGTTGAGGTGTTTGATATCACCTCTGGCGAGGTTGTCAGCAATCAAAAAATCTTGTAAAAAATGTTTGCATTTTTCCGAAATGGTATTTACATTTATAGCTTGACACGTATTCGATGTGTGCTAGACAAGGCTTGAGAGTTGTCTAAGGTAGCTGTAAGCGCATAAGAGGTCGCATGAAGTAGAGTTGATGAAGACGCGGTGACGAACACGAACCGAGAGATCAACGGCAACCCCTTCAGAGACGCTTAGGCAAAGGTATACGACAGTTTTGGATCGATTGCGGCTTTCGCTGACAACAAGCAATAATAATAAGAAGCATCGGTACGAAACGGCCTTAGGGAAAGTGATTTCCCGGCTGGCCGATGTGTTTCGCCACGCCGCGGATCGTGGAAAGACAGCCAGTAGGCTGTCTTTTTTATTTTGCAAGAGTAGTACCTATGGGGCATACCGCCCCTTCTTCCATGTAAGCCTCTAACCACAACCCAAAGGAGTACGTTATGGCTAAGAAGAGAAAAGCTGCAAAGAAGACCGCCAAGAAGGCGAAGAAGAAGAAGTAAGCTGGCGAGCGGGGGGTTCCAGAACCTAGTGTCGCCGGCCGCATCGTTGCGGATGGCGACCTGAGCGGTAAGGAGCCTGACGGCCCCGCAGCCGTGTTAAGCTCAACCGGTAGCATGCGTCTTGCGTGCTACCGGTTTTATTTTTCTCGCTGACCGCTCGCGGCTACCGCGATCCAGGCCGCGACAGATGCTCGTGCAACGCGTGCCAACGGGCCGCGGTGCCGATATCGAACCACCGCCCACGATGGTGCTCTCCGCTGACCCGACCTTGCTCCATAGCCTGGCGCAGTAACGGCGCCAGCGGGAACCTGCCCGGCGTGCAGCCCTTGAACAACTCGGGTGTGTACACACCGATGCCGGCGAACGTGAGCCTCGCTCCGCCCGTCATCTTGACCTCGCCGCCCTGCAGTACGAAATCGCCCCCAGGATGATGTGTCGGGTTATCCACGAGTACGATGTGGGCCAGGCCGCGTGGCGCCTGGGGCAACGCCGCGAAAGGGTAGTCCGTCCAGATGTCGCCGTTAACCACCGTAAACGGGTCCTCGCCCAGCAGCGGCAACGCGTGCAAAATGCCGCCCCCCGTCTCCAGCGCCTCCGGCGGTTCCGGCGAGTAGCGTATATGCACGCCGTAGGCGGTACCATCGCCGAGGCAAGCGACCAGCATCTCACCGAGATGGGCATGGTTGATGACGATTTCGTTCAGGCCAGCAGTCCTGAGGGCATCGATGAGGTGAAGGATCAGGGGGCGCCCGCCGACTTCCAGCAACGGCTTCGGGCAGCGGTCGGTCAGCGGCCGCAGACGCTTGCCGCGTCCGGCCGCCAAAATCATTGCCTTCACGTGGCCTCCGAAGACGCAGCTAGCGATGACAACCCAAGATCCAGCACGAGGGTGTGCAAGGGCTGCAGGTCCGAGTGCCGTCTACTGACCTCGAGCACATAGCCGAGCGTGCGCGGGATATCCCGAAGGTAGCCGGGCTTATCATCACGGTGTCGCAGACGCGCGAAAATGCCCACGGCCTTCAGATGGCGCTGCACGCCCATCCAGTCAAACCATCTGAGGAATCGCGCCGGCTCCTCACATACCGGAATGCCGGCATCCAGAGCCGCGGCGTGGTACTCCAGCGCCCAAGTCACCACGCGCGCTCGTGGCCAGGCGATATAACAATCACGAAGCAAAGAAACCAGATCGTATGTGACTGGCCCGCAAACGGCATCCTGGAAGTCGACAATGCCAGGATTGTGCTCGCTGGTGACGAGCAGATTGCGCGAATGATAGTCGCGATGGACCGCTACCCGGGGTTGATCGAGCGCGCAGCGTGCGAGGCGATCGCAGACTCGGTCGAGCACCCGCTGCTGCTTCGGCGTCAAGCGGATCCGCAAGTGTCTTCCAAGATACCACTCGGGAAACAGCGCCATCTCCGCCAAGAGCAGCTGTTCGTCGTAATCGGGCAACCCAGCGCCCGCATCCTCGTCCCGCTGCAGGGCACGTAATGCCCGCATCGCATCACCGTAAAGGCGATCTACCGTGTGCTCGTTTAGCCGCGGGAGGTAAAGCTCATCGCCCAGGTCAGTCAGCAACAGGAACCCTTGTTGTGCGTCGCTTTGCAAGACCTGGGGGACGTTGAGGCCTATCTTTCGAAAGTGCCTGGCGATACGTGCGTATGTTTGGGCATCGTACTTGTCCGGCGGTGCGTCCATGGCGATATACGTAGACCCGCCGGCATGGACACGGAAATAGCGCCGAAAGCTCGCATCGGCCGATGCCGAATGGAATCTATCGATCGGAACATCGAGAATGGCCTCTAGCCACAATCGCAGTGCCTGCAGTCTGTCGTCCAAAAGCTCGTCTCGATCGACGCCGATCTTCTCGCTGCGGAGGGTAAGCGCGTTTCGCTGCTTGATAGCATCCTGATTCTATGCAATTTTACCCGCCACACAATAATCAACGTGGTCTTATGCCCCAACCGAAGTCCGCACGGTGGTGGCTTTGTTATGCTGCGCTGGCGACCTTTAGCCTACCGCAGGCTTTCGCCGATCCCGGCGGAGACTGTCCCGCCCCGGCGCCGGTGCCGAGCTTCAGCGCTGTTCCCGAGGCTGGCGCTGGGCCACCGACTACCCAAACGCGCGCCCATCACATCGAACTACAGAACCAGGAGACGGTGGTGCTGACGGGCGATGCCGAACTGCAGCGCGAGGATCAACGAATCCTCGCCGACCAAATTGTCTACGACCGGGCAGAGAACCACCTAGAGGCCAAAGGGAACGTGAGACTGGAAAATCTGCAAGGCGATCGATTTCGTACCGAGCAGCTTTTTCTCGATCTCGACCAGTTTATCGGCTACTCGAGCCAGAGCACCTACAGCCTCGCCAGCAACAACGCCCGCGGCGATGCTCAATCCATAGAGCTGGCAGGCAAGGAACGTGTGAGTTTAAGCAAGGTGCGCTACACGACCTGCCCGCCCGGCCGTGATGACTGGTTCTTAAGCGTGGGGCATCTCACGCTCGATAAAACGCGCAACGTCGGCGTGGCGCGTAACGCGGTGGTCAGGTTCAAACGTACCCCGCTGTTCTACTGGCCCTACCTTCGTTTTCCGATCTCGGATCAACGCCAGACGGGCTTTCTCGCGCCTGAGCTAGGCAAATCGACCAAGAACGGCGTCGAGTTCGGCTGGCCGTTTTACTGGAACATCGCCCCCAACTACGACGCCACCATCACTCCGCGCATCTTGAGCGACCGCGGCCTGCAGACACAGGCGGAATTTCGCTATCTCGGGCGGCCCTTCCAGGGCCAGCTCGACGCAGAATTCCTGCCCAACGACGACCAGACGCGCACCGACCGCTGGGCAGGCAAGTACGCCCACCGTCACAATTTGGGCCGCGGCTGGAGCGGTCAAGTCGATTACGTGAAGGTATCGGATGACCAATATCTGGATGACTTCAAGAATAATCTCGCGATCACCAGCCTCACCTCGCTCCCGCAGGACGCCTGGGTCAACTATACGAGCCGGGTGTGGTACTTCCGCGCGCGGGCGCTCGCCTATCAGACGATCGACCCCACGATAACGCCTGCAAATGAGCCCTACGATCGTCTGCCGCAGTTGAATCTCTCGGCGCGACCGCCGTCGAGGCCCGGCCATCCGGGGTTGTTCTTCGAGTCCGAGTTCAACAACTTCCGGCGCGACGAAGGTCTCACCGGTGAGCGTCTCGGACTGAAACTCAGCGTCGACTGGCCGTTTCGCAAGAGTTACGGCTTCGTCATCCCCAAGGTCAGCGTCTACAACATCGACTACGATCTCGACCTCGACCCTCCCCAGGATGACGCCCCAGGGGTGACGGTACCGGCTTTCAGTCTGGACAACGGCCTCGTGTTCGAGCGCCAGGGGCATTTTATTCATACGTTGGAGCCCAGGTTGTACTACCTCAATGTGCCCTTCAGGGATCAGGACGATTTGCCCAACTTCGATACCAGCCTGCCGACCTTGGCGTTTGACAATCTGTTCCGCGAAAACCGTTTCCTCGGCGGCGATCGCGTCGGCGACACCAATCAGCTGACCGCCGCGATCACGACGCGCTTGCTCGGCGCTGCCGACGGCGTCGAGCATCTGCGTTTCAGCCTTGGTCAGATCTATTACTTCAAGGACCGCAAGGTGAACCTAGCCTCGGGCACGGTCGCGGCGCGTGAAACCTCCGACTTGGTTGCCGAGATCGCCGCCCGGTTCGCCGAGAAGTGGTACGGGCGCGCGACCGTGCAGTGGAACAATGACATCCGCGAGACCGAGCGCAGCGACTTTTTCTTACAGTATCAGCCCGCAGACAACAAGATCGTCAATTTTCGCTACAGCTTTCAAAACGACGACTTCGAGCAGGTCGACCTCTCGGCACTGTGGCCGGTTTCGCGTCGCTGGACCTTGGCCGCCAGCAGCAGTTATTCGCTCGAGGACTCGCGAAATCTAGAGTCGTACGCGGGCTTCCAATACCGCTCCTGCTGCTGGGCGCTGCGGTTCTTCGCCCGCCGGCGCCTGGACTCCGAACAACAGCAGGTGAACGACGTGTTGCTGCAGTTTGAGCTCACCGGCCTGGCGCGTCTCGGCGATGTGCCCGACAGCCCGCTCAGGCAGAGCGTATTCGCCCCCAGTAAGGGTTTCGGCAGCGGGCCGCTTCCCTAGTCATCTATGCCGAGCGCATGACAAACCGGTATCATCAGCACTTTGCAGAAGTCTCGAGCGTATGGCCCTTAATCGCAGCGACACCCGCCGAATGTCTTGCCGCCCACGGCGCCTTGCGGAAGCGGCTGGCCCGCTTCTGGGGCTGATCGCTTTTATCGCGCCGGTTGTTGGCGTCGCCCAGTCCGACGGCGCGGCGGCGCTTCACATCGATCACATCGTCGTCATCGTCAATGACGATGTGATCACTGACAGCGAGCTCACGGCCCGACTCGCCGAGGTGGAGCGTGAGCTTGGCGAGCGGAAAATCCAGATGCCACCGCAGGCCGTTCTCAAAAAACAGGTGCTGGAACGGCTAGTGCTCGAGCGCATCCAGTTGCAGCACGCCGCTCGCCTGGGTGTGCGCGTCAGCGAACGCGACATCGACCGAGCGGTAAAGCAGGTGGCGAAACGAAACCGGATGACCACCGATGAGCTTTACCAGGCGCTGCGCACCCTGGGCATGGAGCAACAGACCTATCGCAACCAGCTGCGTGATCAGGTGATGATCGAGAAGCTGCTCGAGCGGGAGATCAATAACCGCGTTACCGTGACCGACAGTGAGGTCGACGACTTTCTGGCCAGCCTGCGCAAGCAGGCACGGGTCGACGACTCGTTTGACGTTTCCCATATCCTCATCGGTCTTCCGGAGGGTGCCAGCCCCAAGGAGGTGCAGGACGCTAAACGCAAGGCGGACGAAGTCCACGACTCGCTGCTGGCGGGTGCCAATTTTGAAGAAGCTGCGCTGGTCTATTCGCAAGGACAGGAGGCCCTCAAGGGCGGGGCGCTTGGCTGGAAAAAGGCCGGCCAGTTGCCGGCCCTTTTTCTAGATGCCCTGGAGCGGTTGCAGCGCGGCGACATCAGCGAAGTTTTGCGCAGCGCCGTCGGATTTCACATCCTCAAGTTGAACGACCGCCAAGCAGGCGAGCGCTCGACGCCGGTTACCCAAACACATGCGCGACAGATACTCATGCGTCCAAGCGAGATACAATCGATCAGCGACATCAGGACCAGACTCGAAGGATTGCGTGAGCGCGCCCTGCTCGGCGATGACTTCGCCGACCTGGCGCGCGCACACTCAGAGGATCCCGGCTCGGCGGCGCGCGGCGGCGACCTCGGGTGGGTCATGCCCGGCCAGACAGTGCCCGAGTTTGAAAAGGCCATGAATGAGTTGCAGCCTGGCGAGATCAGTCAGCCGGTGGAATCTCCCTTCGGCGTCCACCTCATCCAGGTGCTCGAGCGTCGTGTGCAGGACATCAGCGACGAACGCGACCGCAATGCCGCTCGCCAACAGATTCATGCACGCAAGGCCGACGAACAATACGAACAGTGGCTACGGCGCCTGCGCGACGAGGCCTACGTGGAGTACAGAGAGGGCGCGCAGAAGGGTGCTCCCGTATCGCCATCATCCTAGGCGTGGCACAGTAAGACCTTGGATAGCGGTGTTGTCCTTGCCCTGACCACCGGCGAGCCTGCCGGCATCGGTCCCGATATCTGCCTCCGGCTGGCGCAGGAGCCGCCGTGCCGACTCGTGTTGATCGGCGACCCGCAAATGTTAGCTGCGCGCGCCGCGCTTCTGGGTCTAGCCTTTGCCGCGCCACCATGGCAAGGGCGCGACACCTCGACCGCAGCTGTGACCGTTTTGCCGCTAGCGCTGGCACGCCCGGCCGTCGTTGGGCGGCTCGACGCAACCAATGCGCGCTATGTGATCAATACCTTGGAGCGTGCCATAGAAGGCTGCCTGCGCGGCGAGTTCGACGCCATGGTGACCGCACCGGTACACAAGGGCATCATCAACAATGCGGGCATCCCGTTCACCGGTCACACGGAGTTTCTCGCCGAGCGCGCCGGCGCCCATAAGGTGGTCATGATGCTGACCGACGGTGAGCTCCGGGTGGCACTGGCGACCACGCATTGCGCGCTGACAGAGGTCAGCGAACAGATCACCCAGCCACACCTGTGCGAAGTGCTGCGCGTCCTGCACGCCGGGCTGCAGCAGTTATTTGCCGTTCGCAAGCCGCGGATTCTGGTCTGTGCACTGAACCCGCATGCGGGTGAGTCGGGCTACCTCGGGCACGAGGAGATCGACGTGATCGAACCCGCTCTCGCTGCGCTGCGCAGAGAAGGGCTGCAAGTCAGGGGCCCCGTACCCGCCGATACCGCCTTCACACCGGCGCAGCTCGCCGACACCGATGCGGTCTTGGCCATGTATCACGATCAGGGTCTGCCCGTGTTGAAGGCCCGTGGCTTCGGTCGCGCGGTCAACATCACCCTGGGCCTGCCGTTTGTGCGCACGTCCGTCGACCACGGCACCGCACTGGAGCTTGCGGGCACCGGTGATGCCGATCCCGCCAGTCTGCGTGCCGCCGTCGACTTGGCGCTCATGCTCGCCAGCCCATGAACGTCCCGGTCGCGCGCAGGCGCTTCGGCCAGCACTTTCTCCACGATGCAAATATCGTACAACGCATGATCGACGCCTTCGCGCCGCAGTTGATCGATCATGTCGTTGAAATCGGCCCAGGTCATGGCGTCCTGACGCGTGCGCTCGCGCCTCGGGTTGCACGCCTGCACGCGATCGAAATCGATCGTGATCTGGTAGCGCAACTTGCCGCAGAGCTCGGGGGGCACACGAACGTGTTGATCCATCAAGCCGACGCCCTGCAATTTAAGCTCTGCCAGCTCGCCGGCGAAGGCCATAAGCTGCGCCTCATCGGCAATCTTCCCTACAACATCTCTACACCCCTGCTCTTTCGGCTGCTCGCGCAGAGCCAATGTATTCAGGACATGTGCTTCATGCTGCAAAAGGAGGTCGTCGAGCGCTTGACAGCGGCACCCAACAGCAAGGCCTACGGCCGCTTGAGCGTCATGATTCAGTGGCGGTGTCGTACGCAGCCACTATTTACAGTATCCCCCGCCGCCTTTAGCCCGCGCCCGAAAGTCGATTCCATGATCGTCTACCTTGAGCCCTACGCGACACCGCCCATTGCGGTTGCTGACGAGCCCACTTTCGCCAGCGTCGTCGCCGCCGCCTTTGCCGCACGGCGCAAGACGCTGCGCAATGCGCTCGCGGGCATGCTCGACACCGATGAGCTAAGGGCGGCCGGCATCGACCCCATGCGACGGGGCGAGACGCTAACGATTGCCGATTTCGCCACGCTCGCCAACGCCTTGGCGCGCAAAGAAGTTCGTAGCGACTGAGTTTGCTCACTTTCAAGAAGGCATTCATCCGTGTTTTGGGCGCCAGCGCGTTTCTCTAGTGCAGACCCTAGTACACGGGCTGCCGTCGGGTGAGATCGACCATGCTTTGGCTTTCGTCGGCGGCTGGCTTATGCTTGCCTGACGACCGCGGTCCGACAGGTCGCGATAAGGACACGCAGGAGGCGCCATGATCGAGACCAAACAAGACGACGGCATTACGATCTTGCAGATGCGCCATGGCAAGGCTAACGCCCTCGACACGGAGCTTTGTCAGGCCCTCGGCGACGCGCTCAAACGCGCTCGCGGCGCTCGCGCTGTCGTGTTGACCGGTGACGACAGGATATTTTCGGCAGGCGTCGACCTGGTGCGACTGCTCAAAGACGGGCCCGACTATCGCCGCGCACTCGTGCAGTCGCTGGCACAACTCCTCGACAGCCTGTTCTTTTATTCACGGCCGTTGGTCGCAGCGGTCAACGGCCATGCTATTGCTGGCGGCTGCATTCTCGCCTGTACAGCCGACCACCGGGTGATGACGCGGGATGCGGCCCGCATCGGTGTACCAGAGTTGCTGGTGGGTGTGCCGTTCCCGGCAATCGCGCTCGAGATCATGCGTACGACCGCTACCACCTATCATCTGCAACAACTCGTGTACCGGGGGCTTACCTGCGAGCCGCTGCAGGCACTTGCCTGGGGACTGGTGGATGAACTCGTCAACAAGGAGCACGTGCTCGAACGCGCGCTCGTGCGGGCGCACGAGCTCGCTGCTATCCCGACAAGGTCTTTCGAGCTGACCAAGCTGCAAGCGCGTCTGCCGGTGCGTGAGCGCCTTCAAAGTGCATCCACACAACAGGCGGATGCACAGGTGCTGGAGGCGTGGAACTCGTCAGAGGTCGTCGAAGCGATTCGTCAGTACGTGGAAAAGACTCTCGGTAAATAACCATGTCCGCAGCCCTCGGTCGCGGGCAGCCCGACTTGCGCAAAGGAGATTAGCCGTGGCCAAAGACGTGCACGCCCGAACTGTCCCCTGGGTATTCAATCTTCACGACCCACTGCAAGGCCTACAACGCCAACTCGGCGACGGCATTACGACGCGGATCTTCGTCGGCGACATGGTGATGCTATCCGTGGTACGTGTCGCACCACATTCAACGGGCACGGTGCACAGCCACCCGCAGGAGCAGTGGGGCGTCTTGCTCGAAGGCGAGTGCGTACGCATTCAAGGTGAAGACGAGGTGCCGATGAAGGCGGGTGACTTCTGGCACACCCCCGGCGGCGTCCCCCACGGCATCCGCACGGGAGCAGCCGGCGCAACGGTGCTGGACATCTTTAGCCCGCCAAGAGAAGAGTACAAGAAGCCCGGCA
>CAYGAS010000154.1:0-6338 GCA_964347935.1 uncultured Nitrospiraceae bacterium
CCACGCCGAAGAAGATGACGGGGAATAAGGTGGCGAGCGTTTCCAATTGGCGCAGCTCCTCCGCCAGGAAGCGATGCGAGATCTGGTCCTTGCGCCCGTAGGCCCCTTGCCCGCCGTAGCGCTCGAGCAGGGTGTCGAGCCGATCGAGCACGTCCTCAAGCGGTGTCCGCGGGGCGAGCGCCAGAACCACGTCATTGAAGGCAGACTCCATGTCGTAGGCACTCGCGAGCGGCGTGCGCGCCATCCAGAGCACGCCGAAGCGCTTGAAGTCCGGGACGATGCTGCCGGGGGCGAGCTGATAGATGTACTCCGGCGAAAGCGCGACGCCGACGATCCGCAACTGCTTGCGCCGTCCGTTGATCACCGCCTGCAACGTGTCGCCGATCTCGAGTCCATGCGCCTGAGCGAACGCCTCGTGCACGACCGCTTCGTCGTCGCGCTCCGGCCGGACCATCCGGCCCTGCCCTAGGTATAACTGGTTCAACAGCGGCTCGCGGAAATCGGGCACGGAGATCAAAAGCCCGCTGACCGGGTCGGTAAAGCCTGCGACGTCGAGGCTTACACTCGCGACGACGCGGGTCTCCATGCGGGCGACGCCCGGGATCTCGCCGATGCGCGAAGCCAGGCTATCGGGGGCGCGCTTGAGCGAGGCGAACACCTCGGCGAAGCGGTAGTCGCGATAATAAGTGTCGCGCGTCAGCAGCAGCGAGTCGAGCGTGCTGAGCGACATCACATAGGTAGCAATGCCGCTGGCGATCACGAGGGCGATGGCCATTGCCTGGGCGCGCATCTGCCAGAGCTCGCGCTGAAGCTTGTGGTTAATAGCGCGCATACCTCACCAGCTGAGCTCGCGCGGCGCCTTCTTGTGCTCATTGGCGTGCACGCTAGCGACCAGGCCGTCACTGAGATGGATCACGCGGTCCGCCATGTCAGCGATCCCGGCGTTGTGGGTGATCACCGCCGTCGTCGTGCCGAGCTCGCGATTCACGCGCTCGATCGCCTCGAGCACGAGCACACCCGTGGCCGAGTCGAGCGCCCCGGTCGGCTCGTCGCACAACAGCACCGCCGGGTTCTTGGCGATGGCCCGTGCGATCGCGACCCGCTGTTGCTCGCCGCCTGAGAGCTGGGCCGGAAAGTGATTTAGCCGCTCGCCCAGCCCAACGACCGCGAGCGCGTCCCCGGGGTTCATCGGTGTGCGCGCGATCTCGGTCACGATCGCCACGTTCTCGAGCGCCGTCAGGCTCGGGATCAGGTTGTAGAACTGGAACACGAAACCAACGTGGAACCGCCGGTATTCGGTCAGCTCGCGCTCGGTCGCTTGGGTAAGATCACGGCCATGATAAAACACTTGTCCAGCCGTCGGCGTGTCGAGGCCGCCGAGGATGTTAAGCAGCGTCGACTTGCCGCTGCCCGACGGCCCCAGCAAGACGACCAGCTCCCCTGCATCGAGCTCCATGTCGATGCCTCGCAGCGCGTGGACCTCGACCTCGCCCATACGGTACACCTTCGTCACCGCGTGCGCCTTAAAAACGCGTCTGTCCGTGGTTGCGGCTGCCCTGATTTCCGTGCTCGACATGGATTTTTCAGATTGGTTGCAGTATCGGTTCGTGTGCCTACCCTAGTGTCCTCTGTCCTCGCTGCAGGTGTAAACTCGGGATTCTACAGGTCATGGTCAGAGCGATAACTGCTAAGCGCTGCAGGCTTGTCTGTGCGTGCAGTTCCAACAGACACGGCGCTATTGGGACGGCGTGACAGCAGCAGTACGTCAGCGCCTTAACGCAGAAGGAGTGAACGATGCTATTTCCCACTATGCTCGTCGGCAGTTATGCCCAACCGGAATGGCTGATCGATCGTAGCAAGCTGGCCGGGCGTTTCCCGCCGCGGGTGCGGGCGAAGGAACTTTGGCGTATCGCGGAGCCCTGGCTCGCCGAGGCGCAGGACGATGCGACGCGGGTCGCAATCCGCGAACAGGAGGAGGCCGGGCTTGACATCATCACCGACGGCGAAATTCGACGCGAGAGCTATTCCAATCGATTTGCCACGGCCCTAGAAGGAGTAGACATCGACAATCCCGGTACGGCACTGGATCGCTCAGGGCATCCCAACCCGGTACCGCGCATCGTCGGCAAGATCCGTCGCAAGCACCCGGTCGAGGTGGATGACGTGAAATTCCTGCGCGCGCACACGGACAAACCCATCAAGATGACCGTGCCGGGTCCGTTCACGATGTCACAGCAGGCGCAGAACGATTACTACCCGAGCGAGGAGGCCGCGGCGATGGACTATGCGCTGGCGGTCAACGAGGAGATCCGCGACCTCTTCGCCGCCGGTGCCGACATTGTGCAAATGGACGAGCCGTATATGCAGGCGCGCCCGGAGAAGGCGCGCCAATACGGCCTCAAGGCATTGAACCGCGCACTCGAAGGCATTACAGGGACGACTGCGGTTCATATCTGCTTCGGCTATGCGGCGATCATCCACGAACGCCCGTCAGGCTACTCCTTCCTGCCGGAGCTCGCTGGCTGCGCATGCGCGCAGATCTCGGTCGAAACGGCGCAGTCGCATCTCAACTGCGACGTGCTGGCTCAGCTCGAGGGCAAGAAAATTATGGTCGGCTGCCTGGACCTCTCCGATATGAACGTCGAGCGTGTCGACACCATCGTGCAACGCATCAAGCGCGCACTGCCTCACGTCAAGGCGGAGAACGTCATTCTCGCGCCAGACTGCGGCATGAAATATCTGCCACGCGATGTGGCTTTCGGCAAAATAAAGGCGATGGCCGAGGCGGCCAAGCGCCTGCGCGCGGAATACGGCACGGGCTAACGGCCCGTGCCGTCGCTTTGACGTCGCGCTACACCGCCGGCCCTCGCCCTAGGCGGCTTTCTCGGCCCAGCGCTCGAGCTCTTCAAGTCCGCCGATGTGCTGGCCGTTGATGAATACTTGCGGTACCGTCTGTCGACCGGTCACCGCACCCACAACTTTGGTGCGTATGAAGTGTGACAGCGGGACTTCGGCGTAACGGTAGCCCAGCGCTGTGAGCAGTGCCTTGGCCTTGGCGCAGTACTGACATCCCTCGCGAGTGAAGATCGCCACCTGGTCAGGCTTGTTGGCCTGCGGGTTGATGTAGTTCAACATCGTGTCTGCATCCGACACCTCGAACGGGTCACCCGGCTTCTGCGGCTCGATAAACATCTTCTCGATCACGCCGTCCTTCACCAACATCGAGTACCGCCAGGAACGTTTGCCGAACCCGAGGTCGGCTTTGTCGACGAGCATTCCCATGCCCTGCGTGAACTCGCCGTTTCCGTCTGGAATCAACTTGATATTGTCGGCCTCCTGATCCTTGGCCCACTCGCTCATGACAAAGGGGTCATTAACTGATACGCATAAGATCGCGTCCACACCGTTGGCGAAAAACGCCGGCGCGAGCTCGTTATAGCGCGGCAGATGGGTGGACGAGCAAGTCGGCGTAAACGCACCAGGCAAGGAGAATACGACGACCGTCTTACCCTTAAAAAGCTCGTCGGTCGTCAGTGTTTTCCACGCGTCGTTCTGGCGCACACGAAAGTTGACATTGGGGACCCGCTGGCCGTCTCGGTTGGCTAACATCAGTTTTCTCCTTTGAAATTGAAATTGTCAACAAAGCTCAGTCACTAAGCACAACAATAAGGGCGGCATCGCCGCCTGACCAATACATTGTTACAATCGTGTCGATAGGCGCAGCCTATCGAAGTAAAGGGGGAGCTGTACCGCACCGATGACCCTGACCGAGCTCAAGTACATCCTGGCAGTCGCCAACCAACGTCATTTCGGACGCGCTGCGCAGCGTTGCTTCGTCAGCCAGCCAAGTCTCAGCGCATCGGTGAAGAAGCTCGAAGAAGAACTCGGGGTGCGGATCTTCGAGCGCCGCCGCGGCGAGGTGCTGGTGACGGACATCGGCCAGCAGGTCATCGCCCAGGCGCAGCGGGCGCTGGAAGAAGCCGAGCGCGTCAAGCTAGTCGCCAAGCAAGGCAAGAATCCGCTGAAGGGCGTCTTGCGTCTGGGGGTGATTCACACCGTAGCCCCCTACCTGCTGCCAGAACTCGTTGTGGCGCTGAAGACGGCCGCCCCGCAGTTGAGCCTCGACATCGAGGAGAACCTTACCGCCAATCTCGACCAGATGCTCAAAGGCGGTTTGATTGACGCCGCCATCGTCGCACTGCCCTACGAGGCACGCGGCATCGAGGTCACGCGGCTTTATGACGAAGCGTTCCGCGTGATCGTGCCCGCCAAGCATCCCTGGCACCGGCGCAAAGCCGTGGCCGCCGATGAATTGCGCGGCGAGAATCTGTTAGTGCTCAACATTGGCCACTGTTTCCGGGACCAGGTGCTCGATGCCTGCCATGAATTCGCACGCATGCCGGCTCCCGGCAAACTCGGCAATTCCTTGGAGACGATCCGCAACATGGTGGCGTCGGGCATGGGCATCTCGGTGATGCCGGCGACGGCAATGACGCCGAAGTATGCCAACCCGCTGGTGAAGGCGCTCGACTTCACGCAACCCAAGCCATCGCGGCGGGTCGTGCTCGCGTATCGTCAAGGCTTTCCTCGACGTGCGCTCATCGAAATCATCGCCAAAGCGACCGCTAGCCTGAAACTCCCCATCAAGGCCTGAGCTATTGTCACGCGCGTAAGGGTTTGGCAAGTCGGGGAAATGAACGCGGGTACGCCTTCGCGGGCGCCTCCGGCGCGTTGCGGCAAGCCCGGCTTGTCACGCGGGCATTGAGCCACTGAAGGGCCAGCGCGCCTGTCAGGAACGACGCCGTGTCCAGTATCTTTCACCCGAGACCCGACGTATTGCGTCGTCACGCTGCTTGAAGCCCGCGAAAAAACAATGTTTGCCTGACTGCTTGCGCAGCGCACTGGCGCTATGGATCAAGTCGCTGGCATTGCCGGTTTTTCCTTCGGTGGCTCCTCCTCACTTCCTGGCACACGCGCCATGGCGATGGCCGGTTATCGCTATGCTTTATGCCCCCGCACCCGCGAATCTCGATGCTAGTCTAAACTTAGGCTGCGCCTAATTAAGGAAGGCTCGTGGAGCTAATTACGCTATATGTCGTGCTGTCCTGCGGCGTCTGGACCTTGGCGCTTATCGACCTGATGCGCTCCCTCAGAGCGCTGCCCCCACTCGATGACGAGCCGCAGCATCTACCCGCTAGCGCGAAAAAGTGGCCGAGCTTAAGCGTCATTATCCCTGCCTGCAATGAGGCCCAGCATATCGACGCGGCCATCAGGTCGATACTGGCACAGGATTACCCCGATCTGGAAATCATCGCCATCAACGACCGTTCAACGGATCCGACCGGCGATATTCTCAATCGGATCGCCGACACGCACTCGCAACTTCAAGTCCTGCACATCCGAAACCTGCCTGCCGGCTGGTTGGGCAAGGTAAACGCGATGCACCAGGGTGTGCAGCGAGCGAAAGGCGAGTGGCTGCTCTTTACGGACGCCGACGTACATTTCCGTCCCGATGCCCTGCGGCGGGCGATGAGCTACGCACAGCAGCATGGCGTGGATCACCTGGCCCTCATACCGCGGGTGATTAGTCATGGCTTTTGGCTGGAATTGGCGGTGCGCACCTTCGGTCTGTTGCTGTTGCTGTCGGTGCGTGCCTGGAAAGTCAACACACCGAAGAGCAAAACGCCCTTTGGTATCGGAGCCTTCAATCTTGTCCAAGCCAGTGTGTTCAACAAGACACCGGGCTTCGAGTGGCTTCGCCTCGAACCGGGCGATGACTATGGCCTGGGGATCATGATCAACGACGTCGGTGGCCGCACGCGCCTTGCCTTTGCCGAAAATGATTTATCGATCACCTGGTATGACAATCTTGGCGCGATGTTCAGGGGTCTTGAAAAGAACATGTTCGGGCCCGGCGCACATTACAAGTGGTGGCGAATGCTCGCCGCTGTATTCGGTCTTTGGGCCCTCGTGGCTGGCCCGTGGGTCGGGCTCGTTGCCGGCGCGATGATGGGCTCGCGCTTGGCGTTGGCTGGAGCCTTGCTCGCCATGACTTTTCACGTCGCTTTCTCTGTGCTGGCTGTACGGGAAAGACGGTCTGAAATGCTCAGCCTGCTGCTACTTCCCCTCGGCGTGCTGATATTTACAGCGATGGCGCTGCGCGCGGGAGTTAAATGCCTGAGAAGCGGTGGCATCGACTGGCGGGGCACGCACTACTCTATCGACGACCTGCGCGCCGGACAACGCGTCAAATTTTGACGGCTGCTGCTGAGCAAGGCGTAACGCCCTGCGCGGCAAGGATTCTGGACAGCGCGTGCCCGTCGAACGCCACCTCTGGG
>CAYGAS010000155.1:0-15465 GCA_964347935.1 uncultured Nitrospiraceae bacterium
CCCGTGGGCAGAAGAACCGTTCACCTTCGATGAGGCGATCGGGACCCAAACGGCACTTCAACTGCAAGGGGTCAGCGGGAACATCGAGGTGACGGGCGCGCCTGGGGCGACTTCTGTCACCATTACGGGCGTCAGACGCGTCCAGGCCAACACCCTTGAGGACGCCACCGCCCATCTCGCCGAGCTCGAGGTGACTGTCAGCAGTTCCGCGAACGAGGTCCTGGTCCAGACGGTTCAGCCCAAGTTCTCAGCGGGTCGGAATTACATCGTGAACTATGTGATCACGCTGCCGCAGAACTTCGATTGCAGGATCATGAGTGTTAACGGGCGGATTCTTGCCGATACGATCGAAGGCAATGTCCTCCTGACACTGGCGAGTGGCGACATCACCGCCTCGGTAGCGCCGCCGTTCGGCGGCGAGGTTGAAATGAGAGCGGCGAATGGAAGTATCGATCTTCAGATCCCGCAGACAACCTCGGCCGAATTCACCGCCACGGTTGCAAACGGCACCATCACGGTCAAGAATCTGCTGCTCTCCAATGAAACGGTGACACCCGGGTCGCGGACCGGGACCCTTGGAAGTGGTGACGGCACGATCTCGCTCGGTGTCGGCAATGGCAGGATTGCCGTGCAAGGAACCTAAGCTTCGCCCTTAAGAAGACGAGTGCTAAATCCTTCGTCCCTACAGTCAAGCTGCGAGGGCGAATTTCTTCTGCTCGAGATCCGCGATCAGCGAACGTGCCTGCGCCTCAGACAAACGCACGAGCGGCGGGCGCACGGTGACCCAGGCCGGGTCGTTGCGGTAGTGAGCGATGATCTGCTTGAGCGCGGGGATCATGGGATACGCCTGGATGGTCTTGCGCAAGGCCGTGATCTCCTCTTGCAGGGCATCGGCCTGCGGTGTCTGCCAGCGGTCGTAGAGATTGCGCACCATCGCTGCGTTGACGTTTGCCGTCGCGGTAATGCAACCCGCGCCCCCTCCTCGCAAACCCGGCAACAGAAAGACTTCGGATCCCGGAAAGACATCGAAACCGGGAAAGCGTTTGAGCATCGCTTCGGTGTTGCTCCAGTCGCCTGAGCTGTCCTTGACCCCAACGACGACAGACGGATACGTCTCGAGCAGCCGCTCGATCAGATCGAGGCTGTAGCCCAGCACCGCCATCTGCGGAAAGTGGTACAGATAGATGCGCAAGCGCTCGTCACCGACGCGTTCTATCACCTCGGCAATGTTGGCGAAGATACCGTCGTCGCTGACGCCCTTGTAGTAAAAAGGTGGCAGCATCAGCACGCCGCCGCAGCCATTGTGCATCGCGTGCGTGGTCAGGCGCACCGAATCCGTCAACGCACAGCAACCCGTCCCCGGCATCAGCAGCTCGGGATCGATGCCGTCGGCGATGAGCGCCTCGAGCAAGTCCATGCGCTCGTCGACCGACAACGAGTTGGCCTCGCTGGTGGTTCCGAAGACCGCCAGGCCGGTCGCGCCTTGCTCGAGCAGCCAGCGGCAGTGCGCCACGAAACGCTCGGCGTCAGGATTGAGATCTTGCTTGAAGGGGGTCAGGACGGGCGACAGGACGCCGGCAAAAGGCTTGGTTTTTTTCATCGATCGTGTTCTCTCGCAAGGCGGCTTTCTTCGTATAGCGCGGATTCTATCAGCCGCCCGGGCTCGGCCGCACCCCTTGCAGGAAAACTTGGCGACGCTACAGAAACAAAGCCAGCGCGCCGCCGCGGCCGCTGGCTAAGGCGCTTTATGCGGCCGCGATAATGGCACCCGAGGCGATCAGGGCGTTGATCTCTTCCTTCGAGTAATCGTACTCGGCAAGAACTTCGCGTGTGTGCTCGCCGAGCACCGGTGCGCCGTGCGCGACGGCGCCGGGGGTCGCGGAGAATTTGACGGGCGTGCCCAGGCTCTGGTGCTTCTTGAGGCGGCTGTGCGGCACCTCGACCACCATCTCGCGCGCAAGCGTCTGCGGATCGGCGTGCATTTGCACGACGTCGAGCACCGGTCCCGCCGGCACGCCCACGGCCTCGAGGCGCTCGAGCCAGTCGGCGGATGTGCGCTGCTTGAAAAGCGGCGCGAGCCTGTCGACCAATGCCGGCAGGTTAGCCATGCGCGCGTCGTTGCTGGCGAAACGCGGATCGTCCTTGAGGGCGCTCGCCTCGAGCGCGTCGACCAGTTTCAACCAGTTCGGCTGGTTGGCCGCACCGACGGTGATCCAACCGTTTGCGGTCGCAAATGCCTGGTAGGGGCCGTTCAGCGGATGCGCGGAGCCCATCGGCCCCGGCGCGACGCCGGTGGCGAAGGCGATCGCCGACTGCCAGTAGGTATGCACGATGCCGGCCTCGAACAGCGACACGTCCACGCGCTGACCCTCGCCGGTCTTGAGCTTGTGGGCGTAGGCGGCGAGCACGCCCATCGCCGCGAGGATGCCAGCGGTGATGTCGGTCATGGGCGCGCCACACTTCACCGGCGGGCGTCCGGGCCCCTCGCCGGTGATGCTCATCAGGCCTGACATGCCCTGGGCGATCAGATCGTAGCCGCCGCGATCCGCATACGGCCCGCTGCGCCCGAAGCCCGAGACCTCGCAGTAGATCAGCCCCGGATTGTGCTGGCGCATCGCCTCATAGCCGAGGCCGAGTCGCTCCATCGTCCCCTTACGGAAGTTCTCGATGGCCACATCGGCCGTGCGCAGCAGGCGGCGCGCAATCTCCTTGCCCGCGTCGTGCTTGAGATCGACGGCAATGCCGCGCTTGTTGCGGTTCATCATCAGAAACGCAGCCGACTCGCCGTCGATCGTCGGTGGCGTCATTCGCCGCGTGTCTTCGCCGTCGGGCACGCGCTCGAGCTTGATCACATCGGCGCCCATGTCGGCCAACATCAGCCCGCACGTGGGGCCCGCCATGACATGGGCGAACTCGATGACCTTCATGCCCGCCAACGGTCCCATGTCAGCGGCCCTTGAAGTCGGGTTTGCTCTTATTAAGGAATGCGCGATAGCCGATTTGGAAATCCTCAGTGCCGAAACAAGCAAAGCCTTCGTCGACCTCCGCGTCGGTGAGCGGCGCCGGGTCGGCCAGACGTTCGGCGAACTTCTTGTGCCAGCGCGCGACCAGCGGCGCCCCGTCGGCGATGCGCTGTGCCGTCGCGTAGGCTTCCTCTTCGACCTTGTCGTCGGGGACGATGCGGGTAATCAGGCCCTTCGCCCGCGCCTCCTCGGCGTCGAAGATGCGCCCTTCCAGAAGGATTTCGAGCGCCGTGGCCCGGCCGACCAGATTCACCAGGCCGCGCAGCTCGGCATGGGCCATGACCAGCCCGAGCCTATTAATAGGTACACCGAAGCGGCTCGATTCGCCGCAAATGCGCAGATCGCAGTTGGCCGCTATTTCGAGCCCGCCGCCCACGCAAATGCCCTTGATCATCGCCACCATGGGGTGGCGGCAGTGCTCGAAGGCCGCCAGTGTGCGTCGCATGATGGCGCCGTAGGCCCGCGCCTGCTCGACATTGGCGCGCTCGTTCTCGAACTCGGAGATGTCGTTGCCGGGCGCAAACGCCTTCTCGCCCGCTCCGCGCAGCACCAGACAGCGCAATGCGTCGTCGGCCGAGAGCTCGTCGATGACCTCGCCCAGACGCTGCCACATCGGTTTGGTCAGGGCGTTCAGCTTCTCCGGGCGGTTGAGCACGACCGTGGCGATCGGGCCGTCACGCTGCACTAGAATCGTTTCTGACATCTGGTTCTACCCTTCAATCGATTGTCATCCCCCGCCGGGATCGGCAGGCAACTGGAAATGTGACGTCGGATCTTATGCCGCCGAGGCGCTCGACTTCGCGGCACCCGCCTCGCGCGCGACCTCGGTGAGATAGGCAAGGGCCGCCGCGACGCCCCCCGCCTGGTGCGGCACGCCGGAAAGCGCGAGCCCCATTTCGACACCGCTCAACGTGCCGGCCAACGACAGGTCATTGAAGTCGCCCAGGTGGCCGATGCGAAACACCTTGCCCTTCACCTTGCCCAGCCCCGTGCCGAGCGACATATTGAAACGCTTCAGAATGAGCTTGCGCAGGGCGTCGGCATCGTGACCCGCAGGCATCAACACCGCCGTCAGCGAGCTGCTGTACTCGCTGGGATTGGCGCAAAGCAGCTCGAGCCCCCAAGCGCTCACCGCGCGGCGTGTCGCCTCGGCATGGCGGTCGTGGCGGGCAAACACCTGCTCGAGCCCTTCTTCGAGCAACATATTAATAGCTTCATGCAGGCCGTAGAGCAGGTTGGTCGCCGGCGTGTAAGGGAAGAAACCGTTCTTGTTATTGGCCAGCATCTCCTGCCAGTCCCAATAGGAGCGCTTGAACCCCGCCGACTTGCTGGCGGCGAGGGCCTTCTCGCTGAGCGCGTTCATGCCCAGCCCCGGCGGCAGCATGAGCCCCTTTTGCGAACAGCTTACCGTGACGTCGACCTGCCACTCGTCCATGCGGTAATCGATCGACGCCAGCGAGGAGATCGTGTCGACCAGCAACAGCGCCGGATGCCCGGCGCGATTCATGGCCGCGCGGATGTCGCCGATGCGGCTGGTCGCGCCGGTGGCGGTTTCATTGTGGACCACCGCGACCGCCTTGATCCGGTGCCCGCGATCCTCGCTCAGCTTCGCCTCTACTATCGCCGGATCGGCGCCGCTGCGCCAATCGCCGGGCACGAAGTCCACCTCCAGGCCGAGGCGCTGCGCCATGCTGCACCACAGGGTGGCGAAGTGTCCCGTCTCGAACATCAATACCTGGTCCCCGGGCGAGAGCGTATTCATCAATGCCGCCTCCCAGGCGCCGGTGCCGGAGCTCGGGTAGACGATGACGCGACCCTGGGTCTTGAAGATGACCTTGAGGCCTTCGAGCACTTCTTTGGTGAGCTTGGCGAACTCCGGACCGCGGTGGTCGATCGTCGGCGCCGCCATGGCGCGCAATACGCGATCGGGTACGTTCGTGGGGCCCGGGATCTGCAGAAAATGTCGGCCTTCGGGTTTGAACATGAGGATCTTCCTGCCGCAGCTTGTGCTGATCGAAGCCCGGATTATGCCCGCACGGCAAAAGACTTAGCAAATCAACGTCGCCGTCTGGCAGCGCCGAGATGCTATGATCGCGGGATCACGCGAACCGAGCCCAGTGATGGACGCCCCCGCAACACCGATGCCTAGCTTCAGCGTCGCCCCCGGCGATTCCACGCTGGCGGCGCGGCTGCGCCGCGAAATTGCCGGTGAGGTGCTGTTTGATGCCTTCACCCGCGGGCGCTACAGCACCGATGCCTCGATCTATCAGGTAGAGCCGGTCGGCGTCGTCGTCCCGCAAAACGAGCAGGACATCCTGCGCGTCATCGAGATCGCCGGTGAGGCCGGCGTGCCCGTGCTCGCGCGCGGCGGCGGCACCTCACAGTGCGGCCAGACCGTGGGCAACGGCGTGGTGGTCGACGTGAGCAAGCATTTGAACCGGATCTTGCATCTGGACGTCGAGGCGCGTCGCGTGCGCGTGCAACCGGGCATCGTGCTCGACCAACTGAATGCCCAACTCAGGCCGCATGGGCTGTTCTTTCCGATTGATCCTTCCACCGCGAGTCGCGCCACCCTCGGCGGCATGACCGGCAACAACAGCTGCGGCGCGCGTTCCATCCGCTACGGCAACACGGTCCACAACGTGTGTGCCGTCGATGCGATCATGGCGAATGGCGAACGCTGGCACTTCGCCGAGGTGCCGGCCGATCTCGCGCAAATGAACGGCAACCCGGATTACCGCCGGCTCATCGAGCGGCTGCGCGGCATCGCCGCGCGCGAGGCCGGCGAGATCGCGGCGCGCTGGCCCAAGCTCTTGCGCCGGGTGGGGGGTTACAACATCGACAGCATCGCCGCCAGCGGTCACAACATGGCCCACCTGCTGGTCGGCTCGGAGGGCACGTTGGCGTTTTTCACCGCCATCGAGCTGGTGCTGCAGCCGCTCCCGGCCCACAAGGTGCTCGGGATCTGCCACTTCCCGACCTTCTACCAGGCGATGGACGCCACCCGCCACATCGTTAAACTCGAGCCCGCGGCCGTGGAGCTGGTCGACCGCACCATGATCGATTTGTCGCGCGACATCCCCGCCTTCCGCCCGACCGTGGAGCGTTTCGTGCGTGGCGAGCCGGATGCGCTGCTGCTCGTGGAGTTTGCCGGTGACGAGCTCGGTGAGCAGACACGCAGCCTGAAGGCGCTCGAGGAACTGATGGGCACGCTTGGCTTCGCCGATAGCGTGATCGCCATCACCGACCCGGCATTCCAGCGCGCGGTGTGGGAGGTGCGCAAGGCCGGGCTCAACATCATGATGTCGATGAAAGGCGACGGCAAACCGGTGTCGTTCATCGAGGACTGCGCCGTCGGGCTCGACGATCTCGCCGAGTACACCGACCGCCTGAACCAGGTGTTTGCCAAACACGGCACTCAGGGCACCTGGTACGCGCACGCCTCGGTCGGCTGTCTGCATGTGCGCCCGATCCTCAACATGAAAGACGAGGACGACGTGCGCAAGATGCGGGCGATTGCCGAGGAGGCGTTCGCCATGGTGCGCGAGTACAAGGGATCGCACTCGGGTGAGCATGGCGACGGCATCGTGCGCTCGGAGTTTCATGAGTTCATGTTCGGTGAGCGCCTGGTTCGCGCGCTGGAAGAGGTCAAGGACAGCTTCGATCCCAAAGGGCTATTCAATCCGCACCGGATCGTGCGCCCCCCGCGCATGGACGACCGTCGGCTGTTCCGCTACATGCCGGGTTATAATCCGCGGCCACTCGAGACCGCGCTCGACTGGTCCGAGTGGGGCGGCTTCGGCGGCGCCATCGAGATGTGCAACAACAACGGCGCCTGCCGCAAGGCCGATCCCGGCGTCATGTGCCCGTCTTATCGCGTCACCCAAGACGAGCAGCATTTAACCCGCGGGCGCGCCAACTCGCTGCGGCTCGCCATCACCGGCCAACTCGGTGCCGACGCGCTCGTGTCGGACGCCATGGCGCAGACCATGGCGTTATGCGTCTCGTGCAAGGGCTGTAAGCGCGAGTGCCCGACCGGTGTGGACATGGCGCGCATGAAGATCGAGTTCCTGCACCATTACCGCAAACGCCACCGTCTCAGTATGCGCGATCGCCTGTTCGCCTACCTGCCGCGCTACGCGCCTTGGGCGGCGCGGCTCGCGCCGTTGCTGAACCTGCGCAACCGCCTGCCCGGACTGCCAGCGCTCGGCGAGCGCGTGCTGGGCCTGAGCGCCCGACGGTCCCTGCCCACCTGGCGCCGCGACGCCTTTGCCAAACAGGCGCCTGCGCCCGCACGCCTCGCCAGCGAGCGGCGCGAGGTGGTGCTGTTTGTCGATACTTTTAATAACTATTTCGAGCCCGAGAACGCCCGCGCCGCGCGGGCGGTGCTCGAGGCCGCCGGCTATCAGGTGCATTTGCCGCCACCGCCCGACGGCCGGCCGCTCTGTTGCGGGCGTACCTTTTTGGGGGCCGGCCTCATCGACGAGGCGCGCTGGGAGCTGCAGCGCATGCTCGAGGCACTGCGGCCTTACCTCGATCGAGGTCTGCCTGTGATTGGCCTGGAGCCGTCCTGTCTGTTCACGCTGCGCGATGAGTTAAGCGTGCTGCTTCCCCGTGCCGAGACACGGGGACTGCCCACATCGGCGCAGCTGTTCGAGGAGTTCCTGGCGAGCGAGAGTGAGAGTGGGCGGCTAAAACTTTCGCTCAAGCCGTCGCCCTGGCCGCAGGCCCTGCTGCACGGCCACTGTCACCAGAAAGCCTTTGGGGTGATGGATGCGAGCGCGCAAACGCTGCGCCTGGTGCCGCAGCTCGAGGTGAAAACCGTCGAGTCGAGCTGCTGCGGCATGGCGGGTGCCTTCGGCTACGAGGCCGAGCACTACGAGATATCGGTGAAGATGGCCGAGCTCAACTTGCTGCCGGCGGTGCGCGGCGCGGGCGAAGACACCGTCATCGTTGCCGACGGCACGAGCTGCCGGCACCAGATCGGTGACGGCAGTCAACGTCAGGCGCTACACGTCGCGCGGGTGCTCGAAGCGGCGTTGCCGCGCTAGGCCTCCCCCAGCGCCAGGGGCGCGCCATCCGTGGCGCTAACCCGGTGCTCCTGCACCGGACGACGGGTGGGGAACCGTTGCTGCCATATTTCGTCGAAAAACGCGACCGCCTGGCGCCACGCCTCCGGATCGAAGCCGCGCACGTCGCGCATCACAATCTCATCGATGAGCGCCATGACGCGTGTGTAAACCAACTCCGGATCAAGTCCGCCACCGTGCTCGTGATTGAGCACGGCGCGGTTTGACAGGACTATCTGCTTCCTCATCGTCATCGCCATTGGCTGATCGACTCTGCGTTTCGGAGTGCTCAGTCTTGAAGCTCGATTTCGTCCCAGGTGACGCTCGAGCCATCCCATTCGCCCTTGGCCTTCACCAGATCGCCCGGACCGACATTGTTGAAGAACCTAACACGACCAAGCACGCTGTCCTCGAGGCCCTGGAAATTGCCATCACTGATCCCGCTAGTATTGATGGATACACCCAGAATACTGAGCGTCGGATCAGCCGGTGCCGGAACGGCATCGACCGCACCTTGGAGTATCACTTCAGCGGGTAGACCACGAACGCCACGGTCATCGACCTCTGTGGCAACGACCGTAGTGGCACCCGTGGCTCGGCCACGAATCCTTACATGATCTGGGGCCGTAGCGTCTATATCGGCAAGGCTTGTCGCGGCTCCCTTATAAATCGTCTGCGCGTTGACAGTGACGCTGATACCCGGCAAGCCATCCAGCGTCAATACATTATTGACCTTGCTAGCAACATCGCCCTCAAGCTTCACCGGATCTTTGAACTCGATCTTCTTGGCGATTAGGGGTGAGCCGGCCATACCTTCGACCTCGACCTTGGCGCCCACGACCGCTTCTTCGCACAGACCGCCTTCGTAGACTGTCGTCGCTGTGGTCATGACCGTGGCGAGGCCACTAAGCACAAATTCACCAGCTATGGATTTGCCATTGCCATCACATAGCGGCGGCTTGATCGCGGTAATGAATCCCTCGATTTCGGCTTCGTCGACATCATTGAGGTCCACGCCCTGGGGTAGCCCTTCGGGCTCGACTTTAGTTACGACCAGGACGGCAGGAGAGCCGGGCGTGAAGTCAGCTGGATTGCCCTTTGCCTCGACAAACAGATTGTCCCACTGCGCCGGGTTTGCGGGCATGTCACCGATGCAGGCCGGCGCGCAAGAACTAAAATCCACTTTCAGGCCGATACCGATCATCAGCTCGCTGTTTGTTCCGCTGCCGGGGCTGACAAAACCCTTTACCCGGTAGACCTGCAGGATTGAGCCTGGCGTCCCTTTATCCTCGATGAGCGAAGCGACGACCACACCCGGTTCCCGCACCAGACCATAAACTTCAACATCCCGGTTCAACAGCGCGCCCGGGTTGGCGATGCCCTGGTCGAGCACCTTTTGCGGATCGGGGATAACAACCGTTTGTCCTAGCACCGTGATACTCGATCCATCCGGCGCGACGGCGGTCACCAAGCCTTTCAGCACATCCTCGACCACCACCAGTGAGGCTTCCGGTCCGCTACCGCCGTTGGTGGCTAGAACTACTGCGACCATGCCGGCTTTGAAAACGGTTTTATCGTCATCCGCCGGGTCCTGCTCGACATCATCGACGATACGTCGCGCGCCGGTCGTTTCGTAATGCCTGCCGTTGATGATGATACTGCCAAAACCGGTGATCTCGCCGACGCCGATGCCGGTGCCGCTGATGCCGCCATTGGCAACACCACCGCCTCCGCCACCACCACCACAGGAGCTGGTCAGAAAACCGACCACAGAAAGAAGTGCAATCTTGCGAAACAGTGAACTCATCATGACGGCTTACCCTCTTCATAGTTTTCTTCGAAATAATAAATACCTACACCCGCACGCTTGCGGCCGGTGCCGCGGGTGTCAGGGTTGGTATCGCGATCGTTTTCGGCCATCCAGCGATCAATTCGCTCGAGCAGCCGTTGTGCCTCGTCGGCACTGAGGCGGCGCAAAGTCGCCAATGCTTCCGTTGGCAGGTTGTCGTAAGCGACCTTGCGCTGAAATCGTGGCTCGGCATCCGTGCTGTGCACGTTATGGTCGATCGTCGCCAACAGGTGGGCGACGTCGGTGCCGAGGATGCCGAGCTTGTCGGCTTTGCTGTCGCGCGGAATATAGCCTCGCGTCAGCAGCTCGACACTTCCGTCGTCGAGACGGGCGACGGCACCCACATTCAGCAGCTCGTCCATCACCGCGCCCGCCGGCACGTCACCGCTGAATTCCTTCACCAGCAGGCTGAAGGTCGCCCCGTCGCCTTCCATCGGCAACGGCCTCGGTGCGCCGTGCCGGTCGAGGAAGCGCGCGTCACGCAGCCAGCCACCGATCACCCGGGCCGCGCGGTTGCAGCGCTCGGCGGCGACGGACGCTTCATCGCTGGACAGATCGCGTACGCGTGTCACCTCCTTACGCGAAAGCCCGGTGATCACGGCCACCCGCGACACCGTCTGCCGTCGCTCCGGAATCCTGAATTCCTCGCTGGCGATCTCGACATAGGCCCGCTTGGCCAGATCAGCGAACACGCCGTAGGGGATGCCACTGCGCAGCAAGATACGGACGAGCGGACGTAAGAGCTTCCAGACGGCCGCCGTAAGCACGGGGCGCTGGGCAGCCGATGGCGAAACGAGTTGCGATTCCGGCGTGAACATTGGTGGGAATTTATTCCCAAAATACCACCCTGTCAAGGGGGGTTTCTTCCCACTCCGCACTAACCGACAATACCGCCATAAATCAACGGTTTAAGGCGAACCGCAAGCGTCGGCGAATTGCGATACGATGGGCCGCGGTACTCATCGGGTCTGGCTGGTCGACGCTCGATGCGACACGGGGCGAGCATGCAGACAGGAGCGATCCTGGCACTCAAAGCAGTCTTGATCGTGGCCGCGGCGACGGCAGGCGCCGATTACCCTTCCCGCGGGTCGCTGTACCCGCCGCGGGCACAGAGCCCGGCGCTGCCGATCAAGAAAGCCGATCGGCTAAACATCAACACCTCCAATCAGTACCGCCTGGTCGTCGAAAACAAATGCGAGGCGGAAGGTATTCGCGAGCTGTTGGCGCTCCTCGAGGTTTCACGTTACGAGGAGATGTGGGCCTTCGTGCCAGCGGGCAAGGACGCCGGCCGCTGCACCTGGTATGAGCTCGGCCGGGAGGTCACGGCAGCCGGCAGCGAGGCCACGGTGCGGGTGGACAGAGACTTTCTCACATCACTCATACGCCAGCACGACCACATCCATCTGTACCATTTCCACCCACTCGTTTACTTCGAACGCTGCGCCGACACTCGTGATTGCAATGCCTTCGGCCTGCCGATACGTTCGCAGCAAGTCACACAAGCACGGCTGATCGACAATCTGCGCTATGCCATGCCGAGCCCTGAAGATATCTACTTCATGATGGACGTAACCTGGCAATTCGATCAGGAGCGTGCCGGCACGGGCAGCCTGATCAATCGTGTCGTCACGCCCTATGGTATTGTCGAATACGCAATGACGCCGGCCGGCAAGGAAAGATTCGCCAATGACCGTCACCTGCGCACTGCCGGTCTCTACATCAAGCTCGTAGCTGCCAATGCATTGGTCGACGACAACATCGAAGACAGCATCGCGCGTAACCCGGACAGCGTCGAGGATGCGCTAAGCCAGCTAGTGGACAAACTGAATACTCCCTACATTGGCGCGAGCTACATCCGGCTGAAGGCCTATAGGGAAAAATGACAGCAGGTCCCCGCCACCGGGGGCACCGCTAGCTTCCAACCGTCAGGGTTGGCTTAGCGGCATCAGTTGAGACGCTTGGCGACAACGGCGACATGCTCCTCAAGCATGATCTTGTCGAGCAGCTTGACAAGCGCATAGACAGTGTCGATGGTCGGCGTGGGCGTGCCAGTCAGCCGCCCCAGTTCGACGACAGTCCCGAGCAGCGCTTCCACCTCGAGTTGACGTCCGGCCTCGACATCCTGCAGCATCGAAGTTTTGTGCTTGCCGACACTCTCGGCGCCGGCAATGCGTTTTTCGATGGTGTGGCGAAAGCTTATGCCGAGCTTGTTGGCGACCGCCTGTGCCTCCTCCATCATTCGCGCCGCCAGCTGGCGCGTGGGGGCGAACTGGCAGATGTCGACGAGGGTCGCCTGGGTCAGCGCGCTGATCGGGTTGAATGAAAGGTTGCCCCAGGCCTTCAGCCAAATCTCGCCGCGGATGTCTTCGAGCACAAATGACTTGAAACCCGCGTTGTTCAGGCTCTGCGCGATCTTTTCGACGCGCTCGCTCGTAGTTCCGTCAAGCTCGCCAACGGGGAAGCGATTGCCTTCCACATGCTTGATGACGCCAGGGGCAATGACCTCAGCTGCCGGATAGACGATGCAGCCGATGATGCGCTCGGGCTCGATATTGGCATCGATCTCGCCCGACGGATCGACCGACTCGAGCCGGCGACCTTCAAACTCGCCGCCGTGCTTGTGAAAGTACCACCACGGAATCCCGTTCTGAATGGTAATAACCACGGTCTGCGGGCCAAACAAGGTGCGCATCGTCGCTGCGATCGCCGGGATGTGATACGCCTTGACGCCGATCACCACGACGTCCTGCACGCCGGCCTTGCTTAGGTCATCCGTGATCCGCAAATCACGTGCGAGGAACTCTTCGCCGCCGTGCATGAGCAGCTTGAGGCCGTGGGCCTTTATCGCATCCAAATGCGGCCCCGGGCGTTCCACGAACGTCACGTCTTCGCCCGCGAGCGACCAGCGCACCCCCAACAGTCCACCGATGGCGCCTGCGCCAATGATGCAGATCTTCATGATACCCTCCTCCGCGGCAAAGCGTGCATCGGTTTGAATGATTGTTAGAGCACGCGTTTGATGCCTGGTCAAACTAACGCGCTACGATTCTCCCCCCTGCCGAGCAGTGTTTGAACATAAAAACGATTAGTCCTCAGACCCATTTCGCCTACTCGAAACGATTGCTCAAGCGGCCGATACCGTCGATCTCGACCTCGACGGTGCTCCCCGGCTTCAGCGACCCGGCGCCGATGGACGTGCCGCACGTGATCACATCACCCGGGTAAAGGGTCAGGTCTTGCGAAATCATGCTGACCAAGCGAAACGGCGGGAAAATCATGTCCGACACCGGATAGTTCTGGCGCTCGTCGCCGTTAACGATGGTCTTGATCGAAAGCCGCATCGGATCCAGACCCGTCGCCACCACCGGCCCGAACGGGCCGAAGGTGTCAAAGCTCTTGGCCCGCGTCCACTGCGCGAACGAAGAATCCTTGTTGATCAACTCAAAGGCGGTGACATCGTTCACACAGGTATAGCCGAACACATGGCCCGGCGCGTCACTCTCCGTAACCTGTCTGCACTCTCGACCGATGACGATTCCGATCTCACCTTCGAAGACGACGCGGCCTTCATAGGACCGCGGGCGGCGAATGGTCTCGCCCGGCGCCAGAAACGAGCTCGTCGACTTGATGAAGTAGAGCGGTTCCTCGGGAATCGCAAGACTGAACTTGGCGGCCATGGCCCGAAAATTGTTCCACAGCGCGATCATCTTCGTTGCCGCCGCGGGGGGTAGCAATTTGACCGCCGTCAGAGATAGGGTTTCGCCCGTCGCCTGCGGCTGGGCAAACATGTCGCCCTCGTGAACGGCAATCGTGTCCCCCGTGAGCTTGCCAAAGCCAGTCTGGCCGTCGCGTTCAAACCGGACCCAAAGCGTCACAACGTGCCTCCTGCCCGTTTATTTCGGTTTGAGAAATTCCTTTAAACCCAAGTCAGCGCTGCTCTAGTCTTCGCGCTGCATGATGGTCTGCACCAGATCGGCGATGGCCATGGCGAGCGCACCAATGACGACGATCGTCAGCGGGACAAAGAAAATGCCGACCACGTAGTAGCCAAGGTAAATCAGCAACATCGCCATGGCGATCAATCCGGGAATGATAATAGTCATCGGACCTCGTTCCTCCTTTCTTACGCGGCAACGACCTCGGTCAGCCAGCGGGCCGTACGCAACAGGCGCGCGTCGTCATTCAGTGGCCCGATCAGCTGCACCCCCATGGGTATGCCGTCTGAGCCCTGTAAAATCGGCAGCGTCACGGCCGGCGTCCCGCACAGTGTCCAGATAGTGCAGAACACGGGACTGCCCGTGGAATCCAACCCGTGTGGCGCCACACCCGTGGTCGCCGGGGTGAGAATAGCATCGTAGCTGTCGAACACTTCCTCGAGCATCTCGTTCAGCCGACCAATCTGGTTCACGGAATGATTGTACTCGATCGCGAGCACCTTGCGTCCTCGCTCGATCATGTCGGTGAGCGTCTTGCTCAGCTTGTCCTTGCCCTCCGTGTATTCGCGCGCCAAGCTGAGTGCGAGGTCCGGCTCCATAATGGTGCGATGCCAGGTGACGGCGTGCTCGAAAGCCTGTGGCAGCCGGATCTCCTTGACGCGATCGCCCAAGTGTTCCACGAGCTCGGCAAAGGCCTCCTGCGTGTCGGCCTCGGCCTGGTCCCACACCGGTGTCTTGACGAACGTCAACTCCGGCGGAAGCGGCGGCTCTTGCAGCGCCGTATCGCGCAGCTTAGGGCGCGCACGCGGTTGCATGTGCATATCGTCCTCGTCGTACGCCATGAGCTCGTCGGCAAGCAACGCCGCATCCTCGATGCTGCGGGCAAACACGCCCACCTGATCCAGGTGCGATGACAGGTGCAACACACCGGTACGCGACACCAGTCCGCGACTCGGCTTGAAACCCACGACACCACAGTACGACGCCGGGCGTATCACCGAGCCGTTTGTCTGCGTGCCGACGGCAAGCGGCACCATTTGTGCCGCCACGGCGGCGGCCGACCCGCTCGAGGAGCCCCCGGGCGTGCGTTCCAGATCGTGAGGATTGCGCGTCTTGCCCGGGCCGTATACGGCGAGCTCCGTGGTCACGGTCTTGCCCAGGATGATCGCCCCGGCTTCGCGCAGCGACGACACCACGTGCGCGTCGCCCGACGGACGGCGTCCGGCATGCAGCACCGTGCCGTTCTCAGTCGGCATGTCATGCGTGTCGAAGATGTCCTTGATACCGACCGGAATCCCGTGCAGCGCGCCAAGCGGACGACCGGCGCTGAGCGCCTCGTCAGCCGCGCGCGCCTGTTTCAACGCGTGCTCGGGATCGAGAAAGGCCCACGCCTGCACTTGCGGCTCGAGTTGCGCGATGCGATCGAGGCAGGCCTGTGTCAATTGTTCGGCGCTGATCTCGCCCTCGCGGATCCGTCTTGCCGCCTCGACCGCCCCTAGCTCGTACAGCTCCATCGACTACACCCCTCGGCTGTCCGCAGCCACGAGCGCCTAAATACGCCCATACATGTATTCCGGCAGCCACAGCGC
>CAYGAS010000156.1:0-14727 GCA_964347935.1 uncultured Nitrospiraceae bacterium
TGACAACTCGTCTTTGTCCAGCTATTATCCTGGACATCTATGCGACACTATGTGGAGGCAATGATGCACGGCTCGAGGAAAGCGCAAATCGCCATCACTGCGCTGGCGGAACTCGCAGGACAGCAACCCACCACTGTCGTTCCGCTGTCGCGCTTGACGCGGCAAGTGCCCGCGTCGATCTCGTACTTGGAGCAAATCTTCGCCGCCCTTCGCCGGCGGGGGCTGGTGAGCGGCCTACGGGGAACGGGGGGCGGCTACCGTCTCGACCGGCCCGCCGACCAAATTAGCGTCGCCGATGTCGTCGAGGCGCTTGACGGCCAGGGCCTAGGCCCGCCGGAACGGCGACCGTTGTCGCGCCACGACGAAGCCTGGCGTGAACTCTTGCGGCGGGTGCATGGGCAATTGCGCGTTATCACGCTTGCCGATTTGGTAGACAAGCGTGGGTCGCCCAGTCTGGCTGCCTGACGCAGGCACATCACAGCATCGTACGGTACTTGGCGCCGCTTGCGGATTCTCGGAGAGCCAGCCAAGAGAAGAGTTACTCAAACTTTACGTTAAACATGATGGAGGTATGTAACTATGAAGCTCGTTAGTTCTGCATCACGCACGATCGTTGCCGGCACGTTCATCGCGGCGCTTTCGGCCGCGGCTTTCGCGGGTGGTTATGGCAAAAAGTCGACGCAACTGGATATCGTCGATACGGCGATTTCGGCAGGCAGCTTTACTACCTTGGTGACGGCGGTCAAGAAGGCCGGTCTTGTCGAAACACTCAAGGGAGAGGGGCCGTACACCGTCTTCGCACCGACCGACGAGGCGTTCGCGAAAATTCCCGCGGAAAAGCTGAATGCCTTGCTCGCAGACAAGAAGGCGTTGACCAAGGTTTTGACATACCATGTCGTCCCCGGCAAGGTGATGGCCAAAGATGTGGTCAAGCTGGAATCGGCTAAGACGGTCGAGGGCCAGTCGATCAAGATCGATACGGCGATGGGTGTCAAGGTCGACAATGCCAAGGTCATCAAAACCGATATCCTGGCCAGCAACGGCGTCATTCATGTCATCGATGAAGTAATCTTGCCCAACTAGGGCATCGCCTTGCTTCGACAAGCGATGGCCGGGGAGAAATCCCCGGCCAATTTTTTTCTTGTGGTTTCAGCGTTTCATCAACAGTCTGTTCACAAGATAACTGCGGTGCCAGCAACATGCACGGGATGCCTACCCTTTACCGCAAGCTCTGAGATCGTCATGATAGCGAGAACTTTTTGCTCCATTCAGACGGTAAAAAAATGCGGCCACTAGTCTGGTTCCGAGCCGACCTGCGCGTGCACGACAATCCCGCGCTGTATCAAGCCTCACGCGCGGCCGACAGCGGTGTGGTCGCCGTCTTCAACCTATGCCCGAAGCAGTGGCTGGAGCACGATTGGGGCGCGATGAAGGCCAATTTCTTGCTTAGAAACCTCAGCGTGTTATCGGACGGTTTGCGCAAACTGAACATTCCACTGCGGTTCGTAAGAACTGATACCTTCGCGGCTACTCCTGCGGCGTTGTTACGGGTGGCAGAGCGATACCGTTGCGATGCGCTCTATTTCAACGAGGAATACGAGGTAAATGAGAAGCGCCGCGATGAGGCAGCCACCTTGCTATTTGAACAAAGCGGACGCCAGGTGTTCAGCTTCGCGGATCAAACCATCATCGAACCGGGCAAGGTGATCAAAGCGGATGGCAGCTATTACACGGTATTTACTCCTTTCAAGAAAAAATGGTACGAGGTCCTTGAGCACAGTGGCGGCCCCGGGGTTTTACCGGGCCCGAAGAAGCAGCCAGAATTGGCAGCGGATCCGGGGGCGATTCCGGCGACCGCGGCCGGCTTCGGCGAGACCGATCGCGAGGATCTGTGGCCAGCAGGCGAGAGACATGCCCGGGCGCGCCTGCGCCGCTTCCTTGAGGAACGGATTGAAGATTACGGACAGGCACGAGATTTTCCAGCGAAGAATGGCACTAGCACGCTTTCGCCTTACCTCGCTAGCGGCGTGATCTCACCCCGCTACTGTCTGCAGGAAGCGCTGGAGGCCCGCCGCCACCTAGGTTCCGCCCGTCGCGAAAGCGTAGTGACCTGGATCAACGAGCTCATATGGCGTGAGTTTTACCGGCATATTCTCGTTGCATTCCCGCGGGTCAGTATGAACAAGCCATTTTTGGCCGCCGCCGAGCGGATCAAATGGCGCAGCGATACGGGCCAGTTCAACGCCTGGTGTGAGGGGCGCACCGGGGTGCCCTTTGTTGACGCGGGTATGCGCCAGCTTTCGCAGACCGGCTGGATGCACAACCGCGTTCGCATGGTGGTGGCGATGTTCCTCACTAAAGACCTGTTGATCGACTGGCGCTGGGGCGAACGCCACTTTATGCGCCATCTCGTAGATGGTGATCTCGCCAGTAACAATGGTGGTTGGCAGTGGTCGGCATCGACCGGTACCGATGCTGCACCGTACTTTCGTATCTTTAATCCTTACACGCAGAGCCGACGCTTCGATCCTGACGGTCATTACATACGCAAGTTCGTCCCCGAGCTCAAAGGCATCAGCGCTCCGGGCATTCATGAGCCACATTCTGACCCTGCCCTGTTGAGGGTGGATTATCCGCAGCCCATCGTCGACCATGGATCGGCGCGAAAGTTGGCATTGCAGCGATATGCTGTGCTTCGCTCGAAGCGCAGTTAGACTCACGGCACTCAGCACAATGAAGACGCTCATATTGCTGGCACATGGAAGTCGTCATCCGGCGACGGCCGATGAGGTGGCTGCCTTGGCGGCCCAAGTGGGTGCGACGACGGATTGCGACGTGCGACACGCTTTTCTCGAGATTAGTCGCCCGACCTTAATCGATGCGATCGCTCAAGCCATTGAGGATGGCGCCAAAGGGGTAGATGTGCTTCCGCTGTTCGTTAACACAGGTAACCACGTCGTTCGCGATCTACCGCAACTGATCGCCGAAGCTAGGGGACGATATCCCGATGTGAGACTTGAATTGTTGCGCCACGTCGGTGCCCACCCCGCCTACACAGCGCTGGTTGCGACGATTGCCCGTGAGCTGGGCCCCTGAGCAAGGTCTTTAAAAACTGACCGCCTCGCGTGCGATACGGATGACGGCCTCGGCCCAAACATCTTCGCTGTTGAGTGAAGGAACCAAACGCAGTTCCTCACCGCCGCGGGCGATGAAGTCTTCGCGCGCCCTGATGCCAATCTCTTCGAGCGTTTCGAGACAGTCAGCGGTGAAGGCGGGGCTGAGCACCGCAAGGCGGCGAACGCCGGTGGCAGCTAGCTCGTGTATACGCTCGTCAGTGTACGGGCGGATCCAGGGGACGCGTCCCAGACGCGACTGGAAGCTCGTCTCGCACTCGTCACGCACCAGCCCCAAGCGCTCGGCGAGCGCACGCGAGGTGGCGAAACATTGGGCGCGGTAGCAATCCTTATTGGTTTCGGTAATCGCGTCGCAGCATGTCGGGCTTTGCAGACAATAGCGCCCGCCTGTCGGATCCGCTTTGGTCACTTGCCGTTCCGGCAGGCCGTGATAACTGAATAACACCCGCTCCGCCTTGGCGTCCTCGAGCACCGGGCGAGCCAAGTCGGCAAGCGCGCCAATGAAGGCGGGGTGATCGTAATAGGGCGGCACGATCTCCAATGACGGGGCGTCGCGATATTTGCCGGCCTCGCTCATTAGCTTCTCGATAGCGGAGCCCCAAGTTGCATCCGCATAATGCGGAAAGAGCGCAAACACAACGATGCGTTCAACGCCATTTTCATGCAGGCGTTGCAGGGCCGCCGCTATGGACGGGTTTTGATAGCGCATCGCCAGCTCGACTTGCCACTCCTTGCCGAGCCGGGTGGCGAGCTTTTGTGCAAGGTCGCGGCCGTGCAAGAGCAGCGGCGAACCGCGCTCGGTCCATATCTGCCGATAAGCCTCCGCCGATCTAGGCGAGCGCCACGGTAGGATGACCCCATAGAGCAACACCTGCCTGGCGATCGGGTTGATGTCGACGACATGCGGATCGGAAAGAAACTCCTTGAGATAACGGCGCACAGCCGGTACGCCCGGGTCGTCCGGTGTGCCGAGATTGATGAGCAAGAATCCCTGCCGCGCCATTAGATGTGTTCTTGCAAGCTCACTGGTTCTAGACCGACCTCGTCACAAGACCGCGTCGAGGCCCGCGATCAGCCGGTCTACTTCGTCGAGAGTGTTGTAATGGACCATACTGGCGCGTATGACGCCTTTTCGTTTCGCCACGCCCAATGCCTCTATGCAACGGGGAGCATAAAAATTTCCGGAACGAATGGCGACACTTTTCTCCGCCAGTCGTCGGGGGATCTCTTCCGAATTCCGGTCCTCGACGACGAAGGAAAAAGTCGGTACGCGCCGCCTCTTGTCCTGCGTGGCAAGACCGAAGAGGCGCACTTTCGGTTTTGTGAGCAGAAAATCAATGAACCGTCGCGCCAGCGCCTGCTCATGATCGGCGAATAGCCTGAACACCTTCTGCATACGTTGCCGCACGCCCGCTTGCTGTCCCGGAAAGTGGTGGTCGTAAAGCGCATCGAAGTAGTCGACGATACCACTTAATCCCGCCGTCAGCTCATGGTTCACGCCGCCCGGGTTGAGTTTAAGCGGAATGTCGTTCTCGCCTATGAAAAAGTGATTCTGGCCCTCGGCGGTTAGCAGGTGCTCGCGCTTGCCGTAGAGTATAGCCAGGTGCGGACCGTAGAGCTTGTAAGTGCTGAAGATCAGAAAGTCGACATCCAGCGCCTTCACGTCCAGCGGCCGATGGGCCGCATAGGCGACGGCGTCGACGCACACCCTTGCGCCGGCCTCGTGCACTCGGCGTGTGATCGTTTGCACGTCAGTGATTGAGCCCGTGATGTTCGAGCAGTGGGTGAAGCACACGAGGCGAGTGCGCTCGGTGAGCAGGGCCTCGAGATCTGCGATGGCGAGCTCGGCGGTGTCGGGAAGCATACGCCATTCCTTGATCACTACGCCGGCGCGGGCGAGGCGTCGCCACGCGCCGATATTGGTCTCATGGTCCAGATTGGTGACGATCAGCTCATCACCCGGCTTGAGTCCGGAACGCAGGGCGTGCGCGAGCACATAGACGTTGGTTGTCGATGACGGTCCGATGACGATCTCCTCGGGGGCGGCATTGATCATTTCCGCCATCAGGCGCTGGCTCTTATCTATGCGCTCAGTCGCGAGCGCCGAGGCTGCGTACACCGCACCCGGTTGCACCTGGGTTTCGCTCATGTAGCTGCGCACGCGATCGATGACGCTTTGCGGGACCAGGGTTCCACCGGCATTTTCAAACAAGGCCCATCCGTTGAGCCCGGGAAAGTGCTGGCGCACAAAACCGCTATCCAGCTGATTTACGGCACTCACATCGCACTCCTTCTTGTGCGGGTTGTCATGGCAAACAAAGGATGGAATTATTTCATAGCTGACTGGCTAGCACGATTTTTTAGGCGCCGGCTCGTCGTCAGTTTCTAGGCCCCGCACCGCTCAGCGACCAAACATATACCCGCCGGTGCGAAACGACGCAAGCAAGGATAGCGATATGCAAGCACGACCCCTCGGAGCGGACGCCCCAGCTGTGTCGGCGATTGGCTTTGGTGCCATGCCGCTTTCTATTCAGGGCAGGCCGGACGCAACAGCGGCGGGGCGCGTCATCGAGGCTGTACTTGACGCAGGCGTCAGCCTGATCGATACGGCCGACGTCTATTGCCTCGATAACACTGATATCGGCCACAACGAGCGCCTGATCGCCAAGGCACTGAAGGCGTGGTCCGGGCCCCGCGATAGCGTGCTGGTAGCGACCAAGGGCGGGCTGTCGCGCCCGAAGGGACGCTGGGAAAGTGACGCCCATCCGCGGCGCTTGCGACAGGCTTGCGAGCAGTCGCTGGAAGCGCTCGGGGTGGAATGCATCGCTCTTTATCAGCTGCACGCACCCGATCCACGGGTGCCATTTACCGATAGCGTCGGCACGCTCGCAGATTTGCAGCGCGAAGGCAAGCTGCGTTGGGTCGGTCTGTCCAACGTGTCCGTCGATGAGATCAAGATTGCAGAGTCGATCGTGCCAGTGGTGAGCGTGCAGAACCGTTTCAACCTGTTTTATCGTGCCCCGCTCGGCGACGGGGTGGTGAACTACTGTCGCCGGCGCGGTATAGCCTTTATCGCTTACAGTCCGGTGGGCGGCTCACAATATAACAAGCAGCTGATCCGCCACAGCGTGCTTGCAGCGATTGCCGAACGCTACGAGTGTTCCGCGCACGCCGTGGCGCTTGCCTGGTTGCTCGCACAGGCGCCGAACATCATTCCGATTCCCGGGGCACGCAGTGTGGAGCATGCGCTTGACTCGGTGCGCGCTGCGGACCTCATGCTCGAAGACAGCGACCTGCAGGCGATCAGCGAAGCAAGATTCTAGCCGGCGCAACAAGTGTTCGTAGCCAATGGCATGTGCCGCAGGATTTATCTTTATCCTTGCTTGAGCCTGCCGAATCGGGGTAGAACTATCAAAAATGAAGGAGTAGACGATGAGACGCATTGCCGTACTCGTGGTCCATGGCATTGGTGAACAGACTCGCTTCGAGTTCCTTGAGACGATCGCGAGCAATCTATACCGTGCTGTGCGTCGCAACCGGCAGCGTCGCGCAAAAGCCTATATCGAGCTGCGCCGCGGCGATCAGGCGATGCGCGGCGCGGCTGCCGAGAGTTGGCGCGTCGCGCCAGCGGTCGTAGGTTGGCAGGTGCCGGGAGGCGAGGACATCGAAGTCCAGTTCCGCGAAGTCTATTGGGCCGATCTCGATCTGCCCGTCAGCTGGCGTGGCTCCTTCAAGCTGTTGTGCTGGGCTTTGGGCATATCCGGCCTGCGCTTTTACACCGATGCCCGCGTGGGTCCGGCAGCGCAGCACGATATGTGTGAACCCGAGTATCCGCAACGTGGTTCAGCGCGACTGTGGGCGCGAAGCCGGTTATTCTGCGTCTCATGGCTGTTCTTTTACATCGTCATTTCAGTGTTCCTGCTCGATTGGTTGCTGTTGCGACGCGCCCCCTTGTTTAACGAGTTTCGCAAGCTCGTGCACAACTACCTCGGTGATGTAAAGTTGTATCAAGATTGGTTTCTGCGCGATGACGACACGCTGGAAACCGTGGGCCAGAAATCGCGCGTCGCCATACGTGGGCGGATGATTCGCGCCCTGGTCGCGACTGCGTCGCAGTTTCACGCGACGCGCACGACCGACAGACTCGACGGTTATTACATCATTGCCCATAGCCTGGGGACGGTGGTGGCGCTGAACGGCTTAATGGAGACCGCCCTGGCGTTGCCCAATTACCTGAGCCGGGAGGAATGGACGACATTGCCTGCGAAATTAAGGCGGCAGGCGCCCAAGGCGGCGCCAACGGTGCAGATGCCGACGCGGCGACCGTGGCTTAAGCCCAAAGACGCCATCCACCGTGGTCGCCTGTTCGAAGGTCTGCAGGGACTCGTCACACTGGGCAGTCCGCTCGACAAGTTCGCCGCCTTGTGGCCCTGCATTGTGCGTACCAACGCGCAGGGATTGGGGGGCCAACGACTGGTGCCTTGGATCAACGTCACGGATCTGCAAGATATCGTCGGCAGCTCGATCGACTTGTTCGGGCGTTGCCCGCCGGCGAACGGGATCGGCGGGCTGAAGAAGATCGAGGTGGGCTGGGCGGATCAGTGGACGTTGGCGTCTGCGCATACGACTTACTGGAAAGCCAAAAAACGAGCGCACCGGCCGGACAGGCTGATCGATCATCTCGTGCCCTGGTTCGAAGGCGGCGCGTTCGAGCGCCCGCAGAACCGTATGTGGCCGTGGCTGGCGACGGCGATCTACTGGCTTTCGTTGATCGTGTTGCCGGCGGCGATCCTCTTCGGCTTTGTATCACTGGCGTGGTTCGTTAGAGTGCATTATCTGCCTTTCCCATGGATTGCTTACTGGTCGTTCGTCGGCGACACCGCGTATTGGGCGCTGGTCGGTGGCTTTGTAGTCGTCGCCGGGTTTTCGCTTGGCCGGTGGGTGTGGGAACGGTTCAAGCTGGGTCAAGCAGCCTAGTCGCAGCTTCAAGCCATCGAGCAGGAGGTGGTTGATGCCGTCTTTCAGTCAGACTTTGCGGGTCGACGGCCAGGAAATGGCCGTCTATGGGAACCTTGCCGAGGGTGGCGGTCCGTCGGCAGCGATCGTGGTGATTCAACACGCGGGAGGAGTCGACGCGTTTACGCGCGCGATGGTGGATCGGCTTGCCGCTGCTGGCTATGCGGCGGTTGCACCCGATCTTTATCATCGGCTCGACGCTGCACTCGATCCTCCCACCAAACGCCAGCAATTGAAAGACAAGCAGATCATCGCCGATGTCAATGCCACGGTCGATTTCTTGTACGACCATTCTGGCGTCGACGCACAACGTCTGGGCATCACGGGATTTTGCATGGGCGGGCGCGTGGTGTATTTGATGGCGGCGGCTAGCGCACGGTTCAAGGCTGGCGTGGCATACTACGGCGGTAACATCATGGTGCCCTGGGGCGAAGGCGTGGAGGCGCCGTTTGCGCGCACAGGCGACATCAACTGTCCGATGATGTTTCATTTCGGCGAGAACGATACCAATCCCTCGCTTGAGGATATGCTCAAGCTCGATCAGGAGCTTGAACGCTGGGAAAAGCAGCACCAGTTTCACGTCTATCCGGATGCAGGCCATGCATTCATGGACTTCACCAACCCGCAGCGCTACCGCGAAGCGGCGGCAACGGCCTCGTGGGCCCGGACGTTGGATTTTTTTGCACGCCACTTGTAGTGTATTGAAGGGCAGATCCCGTCTTTGATGTCAGCTTCCGAATTTCGATGAAGATCGCAGTCATGGGCACCGGCGGTGTGGGCGGCTACTTCGGCGCGCGCCTAGCCGCCTCTGGTATCGAGGTGACGTTCATCGCGCGCGGTGCTCACCTGGAGGCGATCCGCGCGAGCGGGCTGCGCGTGGAGAGCCCCAAGGGCAATGTGCACATTCACCCTGCCCGGGCAACCGACACGCCCGCCGACGCAGGTCCCGTGGATTACGTCCTGCTCGCGACCAAGCTCTGGGACACGGCTAGCGCCGCAAAGGCCGTCCGGCCGCTGCTGGGCGCTGACACAGCCGTGATATCGTTGCAAAATGGCGTCTTTGCCGAAGACTTGCTTGGCGAGATTCTCGGGCGGCGGCATGTGATGGGAGGTTTGGCGCAGATTTCCTCGTTCATCGCCGCGCCCGGCCTGATTCGTCACGAGGGGACGATGGCACGCGTCGTTTTCGGCGAGCTCGACGGCAAGCGCACGCCACGGGCGCAAGCGTTAGTACAAGCATTCCACGCGGCAGGTTTGGATGCCGATATTGCCGATGACATTGAGCGCGCAATCTGGCAGAAGTTTATTTTTCTGGTGGGTCTGAGCGGTGTGACCGCCGTAACCCGTCAAAGCATCGGGCCGTTGCGCGAAGACGCCGATACGCGCACTTTGCTGGCGCAAGTGATGGCAGAGACTGCTGCCGTCGCCTGCGCCAAGGGCATTGATCTAGATCCGGGGTTTGTGGACGACCGCCTCGCATTCATGGACACACTGCCGGCCGATATGACATCGTCGATGGCGCATGACCTGGCGCAGGGGAATCGGCTGGAGCTCGACTGGCTTTCCGGCGCAGTCGCGCGCATGGGCCACGAGCTCGGCATCGATACGCCGGCTAATAGCTTTGTTTATAAGGCGCTTAAGCTGAGCGCTACCGGTATCAGCGGCTGATGCCTGTTCTTGACGTCACGCTCGAATCGGTGAGTGTATAACTATGTCACAATCAACGCTCGAGTTCGTGCTATTGCTGGAGCGCTGGTTCCCGTACGATCAATAGCACCGCATTGAGGATTATGTCGCCATGAAGATCTATGTTGGAAACCTGCCCTACCGGATCACAGAGCAAGAACTGCGTTCGGCTTTTGAGTCCCACGGCGAGGTGGAGTCGGTCACGCTTGTCACGGACAAGCACACGGGGCAGTCGAAGGGGTTCGGGTTTGTGGAGATGCCGGTACAGGAGGACGCCGAGAGCGCCATCAAGGCGTTGGACGGGTCGGCACTCGGCGGCAGAAACATTCGGGTAAACCAGGCGCGCCCGAAGAGCGAAGCTCGCCCGAAAAAGTTCAGACGCTTCTAGCAGCGCCGGACTGGGCGCGCCTTCTCCAGTCATTCCAACACCGATTGCATTGGCAATCGGATTATTCTATGTCTGCGGGTGCCGGTCGGCGCGCCGGCGCTGAATCGATTGACCAAAGCGATCACGAAATGGAGGTAAGGAATGGCCAATGAAGGTTACCATGAACCGATCGACGAGCTGTCGCCGGCGACGAGAGATATGCATCGCGCCATCACCTCGCTGATGGAGGAACTGGAGGCGGTGGATTGGTATAACCAGCGCGTTGACGCGTGCCAGGATGCCGAATTGAAAGCGATTTTGGCGCATAACAGGGACGAGGAAAAAGAGCACGCAGCGATGGTGCTCGAATGGATTCGCAGAAAAGATCCCACATTCGAAAAAGAGCTAAAAGATTATCTTTTTACCGATAAATCCATTGCTCACGACTAGCAAGCGACAGGGATTGCTCGTCTGCGGGCAGGGACCAGAATGACGAAACAGCGCGTGAATGACTGTCGTAGTTCCAGGCGATCATGGATAACACAAACCCCTATCGGCTTATGGCTGCATACAATCGCTGGATGAACGGCAAGCTCTACGCGGTCTGTAGCGACATACCGGACGAAAAGCGCAAGGCGGATTTGGGCGCATTTTTCAGGTCGATCCACAGCACTCTGAACCACATCCTTTGGGCTGATCGACTCTGGTTACGGCGCTTTGACGCGCATGCCTATCCGATGATGCCCATGGGCCGGGATCTGTACGCCGATTTTTCGCAACTGCGTGGCGAGCGCGAGCAAACAGATACACTTATCCTGCAGTGGGTAGGGGGCTTGTGCGAGGAGCGGCTCGCGCAACCGTTCGAATTCACCAGCCTGAGCGACGGCAAGACGCGGCGCGCCCCGATGTGGAAGTTTATGACGCAGTTTTTCAACCATCAGACCCACCACCGCGGCCAGGTGACGACGCTGATCAAGCAACTCGGCTTCGAGCCCGGTATTACCGACATTCCGTGGATGCCGGGCGCTATGGAAGTCGTCTAGAAGAGACGATCAGGGGTAAGCGTCCCGGTCAACTCACGCTACCAACCATTACAGCGTGACCAGGTAGCGACAACCTCATTGCTGCCGTCGATTACCTGATAGGCCTCATACGCTGCGGCCGTGATGCAGGAATGATTCGGCAGTACCCGGACCTTGGTGCCGACGGGGAAGGCCTCGAAGGCTATGGCGTCATCGGCCGTGACGAAGCCGTGTTCCTGGTTGACAGCGTGCACCCGCAAACCCGCGATCGGACGACCGGCTTCAGCATCACATACGAGTCCGTAGCCATAGTCGTGCGGCAATTCTGCCGTCGAGCGGTCTTTGGACAGGGCGAGTGCGCCGGCATCGATCAGCAGCACATTGTCTGCTCGGCGCTGACCGATGACCGTGGCGAGCACACTCACGGCAATGTCCTGCAGCTTGCACACGCCGATACCCGCCTGAAACAAATCGTTGAACATATAGACACCCGGCCGCATCTCGGTCGCGCCGCTGAGATCGGGCGCGAACGTGGCTGTCGGCGTAGATCCCACGCTGACCACGGGACATGCAATTCTGGCGGCGCGCAAGCGTTCAGCGGCGTGCACCGCACCGGCACGTTCCTCCTCGGCAACGGCAGCAATGGCTTGGGGAGTACGGCGATCGTAGGAGTGGCCGGCGTGCGTGAGCACACCCACCAAGGTGACATTGGCCGCTTCATGCAGCACGTGGCCGATTTCTGTCAATTCTGGGGCATCCGGCAAGACCCCCCCGCGCTTGTCGCCGGTATCGATCTCAATCAGCACCTTGTGTGGCGCGGTGTGCGCGGCAATGGAATGCGCGACGTCGATATGGTCGGTAATAATCTTGAGATCGGCCCCGCGCCTGACGAGCTCTGCGGCGGCATCGAGCTTGGCTGGCACGATGCCGACGGCGTAGGTGATGTCGACAATACCGTGGTCCAGAAAGTACGCGGCCTCATGCAGGGTCGAGACGGTGATGCCGCCAAAGTTACCTTCGAGCGCCAGACGGGCCACGTCGACCGACTTTGCCGTTTTCATGTGCGGTCGCAGCTGTACGCCGAGGTTGCGCATGCGCCCGGTCATGGCACGAGTATTGGCAGCAAGCACGTCCCGCGCTAGGACGAGTGCAGGTGTAGGCAAATTCGCAAGTCGCATGACCGAATCCGTCGGGTCTGTTGGACATCGAATTGTAGCGAACCAGGAAATATCGATGCTAATGCCCTATATCCTTGCCGTTTGCGCGGAATCAGAGCAAGCTGCCCGAGGCAAAGGGGCCAAGCAGGTGATTGCTTAAAGGAGAGCAACAATGGCGAAAAGGCGCGTGGTGCTGACAGGTGCGTGCGGCTACGTTGCCCAGCGGATGTTCCACGAGTTGGCCGAACGCTATGAGTTAATTGCCCTCGACATCCGCGCAGGAGGCGCGAACACTTCCGCGGTGCCGGGTCTAATCCAATGCGATCTGACGAATCCCGACCGCGGCAGCTATCGCCGACATTTTCGAGGGGCCGATGCGGCGGTCCACTGCGCTTTCGTGAGTGCACCGGGTGGCGATGCGAGTACCTGGCGCGACAACAGCGATGCGAAATTCTGGGCGGAGCAACAAAACATCGCCATGGCCTACAACGTTTATCGAAGCTGTCTTGAGGAAAATGTGAGGCGTGTCGTGGTCGCAAGCTCCAACCATGCGGCGGATTATTATGAACGCCTGATCTGGGCGGATCGCTTCGATATCGTGACCCCCGATTTGTTGCCGTTGTCGGACAACTTCTATGGCTGGGCCAAGGCCGCCCACGAGCTACTCGGATTCGTATTTGCCACCGGCAAGGTCGGCAACCGCAGTCTCGAAGTCGTGCAATGGCGCATCGGGGCCCCGCGCGATGATGACATCGACAGGGTGAAGCCTGGCGATGTCAAAACGCTACACCGTGCGCTCGGCGCGTACTTGAGCCAGCGCGACCAGGTGCAGCAGGTGATCAAGATGATCGAGGCGGAGCATATCGAGGACGAGAACGGGATTCCGTTTCTGATTGCCTACGGGATCAGCGGCAACACGCACCGGTTTTGGAGCATCAATAACGTGCGCGAGAAAATCGCTTATGCACCTGAAGACGACAGCCAACTCAAGTTTGCCGACAAGATCGCGACGTTGCTGAGATTGCCATGAAGGCGAATAGTGGTGTCGCCTTCGGCGACGATTATTTGAATCGGGTTCTCGCACCCGAGGGCGACGCCCTTTCTTGTCGCGACAAGAAAAGACGCAAAGAAACGCTCCCCTGAGTCTGCGCCCCGTCCGCATAGTCCGCGGGCGGGGTCCCTGCCCGGCCGCTTCGCGCTTGCTCTTCGCCTTCACGCCTCGCTCGGCTTGACTAAAGGGGTGAAAACCCCAGAGTGAGCCACCACCTGTTATTGCCAGGAAGAAGTCGAAGGTATCCTCAACGACCAAACCTAAAGAGAAAAGTCCGCAACCCCACGATAAGAAGATGCTGACCGCGCCAATGCCGTGCCCTCAACTTGCACGTCGCTGCCGGCTAACATAGGATCAATTTCTTCAAATCGAAACTGATATCTAAATAACCGATGAAGATTGCGATCGTGGGCACCGGTGCGATGGGCTCGGTGTATGCCGGGCTGCTCGGTGATGCGGGTAATGAGGTTTGGGCGATCGACACGTGGCGCGAGCATATCGAGGCGATTCGTACTAACGGTTTGCGTGTCGAAGGCGCAAGCGGAGATCGGGTCATCAAGCTTAAGGCCACGACCGACGCGCACGAGGTGGGCGTGGCCGATCTCGTGATCATCGCCACCAAGGCGATGCACGTAGCAGCGGCGGCGCAAAACGTGAAGCCGTTGCTCGGCAACGATACAATCGTCTTGACTATTCAGAACGGGCTTGGGAGCGCGCAAAAAGTTTCCGGGATCCTGGGCAGCGAACAGCTGATGATAGGTGTGGTTGGTGGCTTCGGCGCCTCGATCAAGGCGCCCGGTCACGCGCATCACAATGGCTGGGAGCTGGTCCGGCTCGGCGAGCTCAATGGACCGAGCACAACGCGCACCGAGCGAATCGCCGAAATATGGCGCGGTGCCGGTTTCAAGGTGCGCACGTACGACGACATGGATCAGCTTGTTTGGGAGAAGCTCATTTGCAACGTCACTTTCAGCGGCACCTGCACGGTACTCGGCTGGAGGATTAGAGAAGTGATGGCTGAGGCGCAAGCTTGGAGGATAGCCAGCGGTTGTGCCAAGGAGGCCTACGCTGTCGCCCGCGCCCGCGGTGTGCATCTCGAGTTCGAGGACCCGGTGGCTTATGTGCAAGCGTTCGGTTCGAAAATCCCCGATGCGCGTCCATCGGTGTTGCTGGATCATTTGGCACAGCGCCGATCCGAGATCGACGTCATCAACGGCGCGATCCCGCCTGCTGCGCGGGAAGTGGGGTTGACGGCGCCTTACAACGAAACCATCACGGCGCTGGTCAAGGCCAA
>CAYGAS010000157.1:0-3823 GCA_964347935.1 uncultured Nitrospiraceae bacterium
CCTCGACCGATTCGAGCCCGTGGCGGACCGTCATCAACATGACACGATCACGCGCTAGCTTGCGCTCGAGTCGCAACATGTTGACTACATAGCGCGCAAGGTCCATATCGCTCGCATCATTATGTCCCCTGAGTTTGTCTCGCAACAGCTCGAGTCCAAGCCTTACGCCGCCAGCGCCCCCGTACACCTCTTCCGTCGTGGTCGCGTCAAGCTCTAGCACACTGTTGATGCTGGCCACCAACGCAGCGGTATCAGCGCGGCCCTCGTGTGCCAGTTGCTGGACCAAGCGAGCGGCCTGAAACACGCCCGCGAGCGCCAACACGCGATTCCTATGTCGATTGCTCAAATGCCCTCACCCGCGGTGCGTGGGCTCGTGGAAATAGCAGGCACGCACATTCCCGGCGGCTCCGGTTTGTCGACATAGGCTACCGTGCGCGGCGGTATTGCTCCAGCCCACGGCAGTGAGCGGGATTGACCTCGCCGCGGCGGCTGTGGCTCTCGAGGGGTCCTACGGCTAAAGTTATTGATGAGCCGCACACAAGGGCGCACCACCGGTTCGCAGTGAACGCCTATGCGCTGCAGCGCGGTGCGCTGCCGTCAAAGAACCGTGGCATCAGTTGAGCGAGACAGACTTATGGATGAACTCGCAGAACGAAAAATAGGGTTGATCCTTTCGGGCGGCGGTGCACGCGCCGCTTATCAGGTGGGTGTGCTTAAAGCCATCAGTCAGCTGCTGCCGCGTGACGCGGTGAACCCGTTTCCAATTCTTTGCGGTACTTCCGCGGGCGCCATTAATGCCGCGGTGCTGGCAGTCTACGCAACGCGCTTTCGCGAAGGCGTAAAGCGCCTCACCCTCGTCTGGAAGATGTTTCGTCCTGAAATGGTCTACCGCTCCGACGCTCGTGGGATTTTGACGAGCAGTGCGCATTGGTTCGCCGCCATGCTGTTGGGCGGTCTCGGCAAATACAATCCGACGTCGTTGCTAGACTCCTCGCCGCTGCGCCAGCTGATTCAGCGTTATGTCCCGTGCGAGAAGATACAGGACGCGATCGACGCCGGTGCGTTGCGGGCCCTGTGCGTCACCGCGTCCGGCTACACGACCGGCCACGCAGTAAGTTTCTACCAGGGTGCGGCGGACCTGCGCTCTTGGAAACGGGCGCGCCGAATGGGCAGCGCGACTAGGATCACCGTTGATCATCTGCTGGCCTCTGCCGCGATCCCCTTCGTGTTTCCGGCAATCAAGGTGAACCGGGAGTATTTCGGGGACGGTTCCACCGGGCAGCTGGCGCCGATCAGTCCGGCACTGCATTTGGGCGCTGACCGGGTGCTCGTCATCGGCGTGCGCCAAACAAGCAGTGACGAGCCAGCGAGGCAGCGGGCCGAGACATACCCCTCGCTCGCCGAGGTCGCCGGGCATGTGTTGAACAGCATTTTCCTCGAGAGCCTGGAGGCTGACCTAGAGCGCCTGCAACGCATCAATAGGACAATAAGCGTGATCAGTCCAGAAGACCGGGCGCGTGCTGGCATAAAGCTGCGCCCAGTGGACGTGCTGGTGATCGCGCCAAGTGCTGATCTGGGTGAGCTCGCGCAAACCTACGCCCGTTATCTGCCCCGTCCAGTACGTTTCCTGTTGCGTGGGGTCGGCGTGAAAAACCATAGCGGTGCGAGCTTGCTTAGTTATCTTTTGTTCGAAAAGGCATATTGCCGCAAATTGATCTCCCTGGGTTATGCCGATACCATGCAGCGCAAGACCGAGGTGATGAATTTCCTCGACTTGTAGTCGCAGGGGGCATGTCGATCTCACGCGTACTGATAGGCGTCGGCATCATACTCGTCATTGTCGGGCTGTTGTCGCCGTGGCTGCAGAAGCTAGGGCTAGGCCGATTACCGGGTGACATCGTCATCGAACGTGACAACTTTCGTTTCTATCTGCCCATTACGACGTCGATATTGATAAGCCTGCTATTGACGCTGATTCTGTGGCTGCTTCGCAAGTAGGCTACTGCCCACGACTCGCACTGGGCCGCGCGCTCACGGACCCCAAGGGATGCGGCGTGAGAACATGAGCGGCAAGCACCTGCGCACTTCGTCATGACGTTAATCGCTCCACCGAACACGCACGCTGCTGTGGTGTTGATCCTAACGGGGCTTGCGCTGGTCTTGTTTTCACGCAAGCGCATAGCGCTAGAGACCTCGAGTCTGTCCGTGCTCGTCGTATTGGTCATCGGATTCGCGTTGTTCCCTTACGATGCCGGTGCGCGAACTTTGAATCCGCTAGATTTTTTTCACGGTTTCGGACATGAGGCGCTGGTGGCGGTGTCGGCTTTGATGATCGCTGGTCAGGGGCTCGTGCGTACGGGAGCGCTGGAGCCGGTGGGTCGTGCCTTGGCGCGTATGTGGATGTCGAGCCCGCGTTTGTCGCTGTTGGTGACACTCGTCGCGGGCGCGATACTGAGCGCGTTTGTGAATAACACGCCGATCGTCGTGTTGTTGTTGCCTATCTTGATCAGCGTGTCGCTGCGCACCAAAACACCGGCGTCATCGGTGTTAATGCCAATGGGCTTCGCGACGCTCATTGGCGGCATGAGTACGACGATCGGCACCTCGACAAATCTACTGGTGGTTTCGGTAGCGGCCGATATCGGCTTGCGCCGTTTTGCTATGTTCGATTTCTTCGTGCCCGCCGCCGTGGCCGGGGGCATCGGCATTTTGTATCTGTGGCTGCTCGCGCCGTGGTTACTGCCGAAGCATGCCGCACGCCTGGCAGACACCTCGCCGCGACTGTTCTCGGCCGAGCTCCACATTCCCGAAGATAGCTATGCCGATGGCAAGACGCTATCCGAGGTGATAGAGAAAACCGGTGGCGCCATGAAGGTGTCACGCATCCAGCGCAGCGGTCAAATTTCGGCGATGCCCCTTCCCGACATTCAACTTAAAGCGGGCGACCGTCTTTCCGTTCGCGATACACCGGAGCAGCTAAAGGAGTTTGAGCAGGTATTGGAAGCTAACCTATACGCCGATGAAGCGCCGGTGGATGAGGAGCATCCGTTGACGGCGGAGGACCAGCAGTTGGCCGAGATCGTCATTCAACAGGGTACACCGCTAGAGGGTTCAACCCTGCGCTACGCCCACTTTACCGATCGCTATCAACTGGTCACGTTGGCGCTACATCGCGCGGGCAGGACGCCGGAGACACTGCACAAGAGTCTGGACGACGTTGTGCTGCGTGCGGGTGACGTCCTGTTGGTGCAGGGGCCACGGGAGCAGATTTCCCACATCAAACGCAGCGGCGAGTTGTTAATATTGGATGCGACGGCCGATTTGCCGCACACCAAGAAGGCACCGATGGCGTTGGCCATCATGGTGACGGTGGTGCTGCTGCCGGCGCTCGGCATCCTGCCGATCGCGATTAGCGCAGTGGGCGGTGTACTGTTGATGATCGCTACAGGTTGCCTGAATTGGCGCGACGCCACCCTGGCCCTGAGTGCGCCCGTTATCCTCATTGTTGTGGCCAGCCTGGCCCTGGGTCTGGCGCTGGTGGAAACCGGCGGTGCGCACTATCTGGCCCAACTTTTTGTCGCGGTGACATTCGGTGCCTCGGTGCCACTCGTGCTGAGCGGGCTGATGTTGCTAATGGCGCTACTCACAAATATCGTGTCCAACAATGCCGCCGCCGTGATCGGTACGCCGATCGCGATTGCGATCGCCGATCAGCTCGGTGCGTCGCCGGAACCTTTTGTGTTAGCGGTGCTGTTTGGCGCAAATATGAGTTACGCGACGCCGATGGCCTACAAGACCAATCTGCTGGTCATGAACGCCGGTG
>CAYGAS010000158.1:0-1771 GCA_964347935.1 uncultured Nitrospiraceae bacterium
AGACGTGCTTCTATGTTCATGTGCACATCTTCGAGCTCTGCGCTCCACGCGAACTGCCCGGCCTCTATCTCGGACCTGATTGCTTCAAGCCCCTTAACAATGGCACCACATTCTTTAAGCGTGAGCACATTCACATGAGCCAACATCTTTGCATGCGCGATCGAACCGGCAATGTCATACGCATAGAGCCGACGATCGAGATCGACGGAGGCACTGAACGACTCCACTGTACTGTCCGTGGACTCGGTGAAGCGCCCGCTCCAGGGTTTGTCCTTGGCCATGGCTTACTGGTGACGCTGTATTTGTATGCTGGTGCGGCGCCGGCCTACACAGGTACGCGGCCGCGGCCGCGGATCTAACAGGAGCCGCCTATCCGTAACGGCACCCCGACTGTCGGCCACCTGCCCAGGATTCGTTGTTGTGGCCCTACTCTCACGGTATGTTTACCGCACCTGGTTCGGTTAGTCCTTTTGTGCACCCCCACCCCGAATACCGGATCAGGTCTTTTGACCCCCCCCTAATAAGGGGGGTTTTTCTTTGGCCGCGAAAGTATACATTGATGCGATACCGTAGACGAAGGTAAATCTCGGCTATTATCTTTAGGTGGGGTGGTCGGCAGTTAGTGGGCAAACGGGCGACAGTGTGTCGGCTCGCAAATGTCCGCGGGGAGCTGATAACCGACCAGACAGGAGCCAAGAACCGCTGCCCGGGTCAATGCCGCGTGGCGCCAGGTCATCTCCCTTGCTCGTGCACGGAAGTTTGCGTCAGAATTATTGCGTAGTTCCTAGGCATCCCTCCATGCCGGGGCGATCGCGCGCCTCGTAGCGGTTCTTTCAACGGACTATAGACGGCACATGCGCCCAATCATCTCACGCACGGGTCAGGCACTTTCGCGGGAAGCGGTCGATGAGCGCAATTTCCTGCCCGATTTTGGCTCATTCGGGATCGCCATTCGCCTGGTGCTGTTGGCACAGCTGATCGCCGTCATCATCACGATCGGCCGCCATAGCGGCCTTGATGCGCATACCTGGCAGGATCTGCAGACGCTGTCGGCGTTCGCGCTGGTCGTTTCCATGACCACCGTTATCGTGCTCAAGCTGGCCGCACCACTGGTGCGCCGGATGTCGGCGCTGATGGGCGCTGCTGTGGTTTTTCTGTTGCTCCTGTGCGCTACCGCACTGGCGACAGAGCTAACGATTTTTGCCTCGTACGATCTTGGTATTACCAGCGAGCGTTTCCCGGCCTGGCGTGAGTCTCTGATGGTCCGCAGCCTCATCATTGCCGCACTGATTGGCATTCCAGGCCTGCGTTATCTGTTCCTGCGTCACCGTGCGGAGGCCGACGCCAAGGCACAGCAAGAGTCAAAGCTGCAGGCGCTGCAATCGCGCATCCGGCCGCATTTCTTGTTCAACAGTCTTAACAGCGTCGCCAGCCTGACGCGCAGCGACCCGAAAAAAGCGGAGTCCGTTTTACAGGATCTCGCCGATCTTTTCCGGGTGCTGTTGGCCGATGCACGCAAGCTCGTGCCGATCTCGGCAGAACGCGAAATATCTCGTCAGTACCTGGAAATCGAGAAGATGCGTCTTGGAGACCGCCTGCGGGTCAGCTGGCACGTGAGCAACGTGCCCCGCTATGCCATGATTCCTGCGCTGACATTGCAACCGCTCCTGGAGAACGCTATCTACCACGGCATAGAGCCACGCTTCGCCGGCGGTACGGTGAGAATCGAACTTTGGAGCGAAGCCGACACATTAAACGTGCTGATCAGTAA
>CAYGAS010000159.1:0-19300 GCA_964347935.1 uncultured Nitrospiraceae bacterium
CCGACGGTACGTTCTTCGACGATACTGATCGGCGCTGCCAAGGCGCCAGCGCGCAGTAACAAGGCCAGCTCATTGGCCTCCTCGACGGTAAACGCCCCCTCGATCTGGAAGCGCTTGCCGAGCTGCTGGCGGATCACCGGTGCCGTGATCACTTCTTCGAAGCGGCGCTGCACGCGCACCGGCTCGCCGTTCTGATCCAGCACTGGATTCCCGTCCTTGTCGCGTCTGACCTCAGAGCGTATCTCGACATAAACGACCGCCATGCGCTTGCCCACATTCTTTCCGGTCACGCGTTGGTTGATGGCAGCACCGGCCGAGTCGAGCGTGATGGAGACGATCGGCTCGTTGGTACGGCTGTCAAAATTCGGTGAGGCATCGACGATATTGTCGCCGGAGTAGATTAGCCGCTTCTTTAACAAGATCGGCCGGCCATCGCGCTGCTTGTAAAGTTGTGAGCCCGGCGGTGCTCGCCCGGCAATGGCGCTGGCGACGTCGTTCTCCTCGTCGACAAGCTTGATCTCCAGTGTTGCTGTGCGACCGAGAATGCGTTTGGCCTCGGCGGTGTCCTGCACGCCCGGCAGTTGAACGACGATGCGTTCTTGCCCTTGCTGTTGAATGATGGGTTCGGCCACACCGAGCTCGTTCACGCGGTTGCGCAGCGAGGTCATGTTTTGTTCGATGGCGGCGCTCTGGCGCTCGTTTATGCCCTGCTGACTCAGCCTGCCGAGCAGGTAGGGGCCATCTGCGTCTTCGCCTTCGACGAGATCGAGGTCGCGGATTTCGCCGGCAATCGGTGCGCGCGCCTTCGCGCGCTCAGCGCTATCGCGAAATCGGATTTCAATACCGCCCTGCGCTCGTCGGCTCACAGTCTGGTAGCGCACCTTGGCCTCGCGGAGAATTCGCCGCATGTCGTCAACAAAGCGCTCCTCGGCACGCTCCACCACTGCGGGCATGTCTACCTGCATGAGAAAGTGCACGCCGCCGCGCAGATCGAGCCCGAGGTACATCGGCTTTCCGCCCAGCAGCCCCAGACTGGCCGGTGTTTTCGGCAGCAGGTTGAGCGCCACCGTGTAGCTGTCACCCAGTGCCTTTTGCGCGACATCGCGCGCCTTGAGCTGGGCATCGATGTCGGCAAATCGGAATCTCGCCCCCTGCTCGTCAAGCTGGCTGGCAATCGGCGTTAAACCGGCCTTTTCCAGCGCCTGCGACACTCTGCTCAGCGTGTTCGCATCGACTGCGGCGCGGGCGGAAGAAACCTGGATCGCCGGATCTTCGCCGTACAGGTTGGGCAGGGCGTACACGAACCCGACGACCACCACCGCGAGCACGAGCAGGTATTTCCAAATTGGATAAGTATTCATATGAACCTGAGCTCAGCCGGGCAAGTTGACCGGCGCCATTATGCAGGGCCCTACGCCTTGCGCAAGGGCCCGTAGGCACGCAGATCGGTGAATCACGGAGGCCGTCTGTTATTTAGGCACTGCCCTTGATCGTTCCCTTGGGCATAACGGCAGAGATTGCCGTCTTCTGGACCTTGATAGATACGCCCTCGGCAATCTCCAAGGTGAGAAATTGTTCGCCGACATGGGTGATGCGGCCCAGTGTGCCGCCGTTGGTGACAACCTCATCGCCCTTGGCCAGGGACTGCACCATATTACGGTGGTCCTTGACGCGCTTCTGCTGCGGACGGATCAACATGAAGTACATGATGGCAAAAAGCACAACCATCATGATCAGGAAGGAGTACTGCCCCCCCTGAGCGCCCCCGGCCCCCTGTGCCCACGCCTCAGAGATTAGTGGATTCATAGTATTTCCTTTTTACCTTTCGACACCAATTACGCTCGCGAAGAAACTAAACCAGGACGGGAACGCCCTGTCCGCGCATACGATAAAACTTATCGACAAAATCATCCAGTTTTTTCGCCCCAATCGCCGCTTGCAGGTCACGCATCAGCTGCTGGTAATAGTGCAGATTGTGGAGAGTGGCCAGACGCGCCCCGAGAATCTCGTTATGACGGTGCAGGTGACGCAGATAGGCCCGCGTGTAGTGACGGCAAGTATAACACTCGCACTGCGGATCGACAGCGTCCGTATCCAGACGATAACGTTGATTGTGGATCTTGACGATCCCGGCCTGCGTGAATAGCCAGCCGTTGCGCGCATTGCGCGTGGGCAAGACGCAGTCGAACATATCGATGCCGCGGCGCACCGCCTCGACTAGATCCTCGGGTGCCCCCGTGCCCATGAGGTAGCGCGGTCGGTCCGCCGGCATTTGTGGCGCCACGTGCGACAGCATGCGAAACATAAGTGACTTGGGCTCGCCCACCGACAGCCCCCCGATCGCATAGCCATCGAATCCAACCTGGCGCAAGCCGGTAAGCGAGATGTCGCGCAGGTGCTCGTACATGCCTCCCTGGATGATGCCAAAAAGCGCAGCCGGGTGCTGATCATGGGCCTGCTTGCTCTTCTCGGCCCATCGCAGCGACAGCTCCATCGATGCGCGTGCAACGGGCTCTGTCGCCGGATACGCCGTACACTCATCGAGCACCATCATCACGTCGGCCCCGAGCGCATGTTGCACGCTCATGGCTTCAGTCGGCCCAAGGAAGATGGCTGCGCCATCCACCGGCGATCGAAAGTGGGCGCCTTGCTCGCTGATCTTGCGCAATTTCCCCAAGCTCCAAACCTGGAAGCCGCCGGAATCGGTCAACAAAGGGCCATCCCAATGCATGAAGCCATGCAGACCGCCGTGCTTGCGAATGACCTCGACACCCGGTCGCAACATCAGGTGGAACGTGTTCCCCAAAACGAGCTCACTCCCCGTCGCGCGCAGCTCTTCGGGTGTCATGGCCTTGACCGTTGCATAGGTGCCGACAGGCATGAATACCGGTGTCTCCACGGTCCCGCGCGCAAAACTCAAGCGTCCGCGTCGTGCCGCACCATCGATTCCGAGTAATTCAAATTTCATGACTGCAGTAGCTGGAACCTAACTCAAAATGCCCGACGGCCGCTGGTGCTCTGGAGCAAACGCAGACGTCGCATAGGCGCCAAGCACGCCGAGTAGACCAAGAAATTCTTTCCTCTGCGTCCTCCGCGCCTTGGCGTTGTTGGCGTTGCTTCCAGGGCTTACGGGCATGCTCGATAATCTTCAATTTTGAGACAGGTTCTAGTCACGAGCTGCTGGCAGCGAGTTAACCCGATACCTGACCTTCCCTCGTTCTCCTCGCTAGCCGGCACTCGCTCGTCGCGGTAGAACCAACATCGCATCACCATAACTGAAGAAGCGGTAGCGCTGTTCAACCGCATGCCGATAAGCACACAGAACCGGCTCCCTGCCGGCAAAGGCACAAATCAATATCAACAGGCTTGAACCGGGCAGGTGGAAATTCGTCAACACCGCGTCGACGGCCTGAAAGCGATAGCCGGGATAACAATAAAGGTCAGTTTCGCCTGAGAATGGCGCCACCGTTCCCCCCAGCGCAGCCGTCTCAAGCGCCCGCACGACGGTCGTGCCGACGGCGATTACCCGGCCGCCGCGCGCTTTGGCCGCATGCACCTGCGTGCACACGCGTTTATCGACTTGCACATGTTCGGCGTGCATTCGGTGCGCACGTATGTCCCGAGCCCGTACGGGCTGGAATGTGCCGGCACCGACATGCAACGTGAGGAAAGCACTCTCTACGCCAACTTCCGCTAGGCGTTCGAGCATGGGCACATCGAAATGCAGCCCGGCCGTCGGCGCCGCCACGGCACCCGGCACTTGCGCATAGATGGTTTGGTAGCGTTCGCGATCGCCGGGGTCGTCCGCGCGTCTGATGTAGGGCGGCAACGGTACATGGCCAATGCGCTCCAATAAAGATGCGAGGGGCTCGGCGGTGTCGAGCTGCAACAGGTAAAACTCGCCATCGCGTCGCAGAGTTCGGGCGGAAACCTCGCCGGCAATGGTCAGGCACGAACCCTCACGCAGCGGCTTGCTGGCCCGCACTTGCGCGAGCACGCGCTGCTGCTCCAGGATTCTTTCGATGAGCAACTCGGCACGACCGCCGCTTTGCTTGCGCGCAAACAGGCGCGCCGGGATCACCCGGGTGTTGTTGAAAACTAGCAGGTCCCCTGCACGCAGCAGCGCCGGCAGATCTGCAAAACGGCGATCGCTAATCTCTCCGCTGGCGGCCTCGAGCGTCAGTAGCCGGCTCGCGGAGCGCGGCTCGACCGGTCGCTGTGCGATCAGCTCGCACGGCAGATCGTAATCGAAGTCCGTGATTTGCATGCTGTGTCGGGCGTTCGCTGACAGGCGCGGTTTGCGGGAATCGTTTATACTTCCCGCCCGCGCCGGGATGGCGGAACTGGTAGACGCGCTGGACTCAAAATCCAGTGGTGGCGACACCGTGAGAGTTCGAGTCTCTCTCCCGGCACCACGGTGCATCCACGTCGGCCACCTACGCCTCTTTGAACGTGTGCTCAGGTCCGGGAAACTCACCCTTGCGCACCGCATCCACATAGGCCTTGACCGCGGCTTCGATGCTATCGTGGCCCTGCATGAAGTTCTTGGCGAATTTTGGCGTCGGCCGCGGATAAATGCCCAACATATCCTGCAAGACCAGTACCTGCCCGTCGCAATCGACACCCGCGCCGATACCAATAGTCGGGATGCGAAGCTCGGCGGTAATGGTTTGCGCGAGGCTCGCGGGCATCGACTCGAGAACCAACAGGCTCGCGCCCGCGTCTTGCAGGGCGCGCGCGTCTTCGCGAGTGCGGGCCGCCGCCTCTGGCTCGCGACCCTGAACGCGAAAGCCCCCAAGCTGGTGCACCGACTGCGGAGTGAGGCCCACATGCCCACATACCGGCACGTTGCGCTCGGTCAGGAAACGTACCGTGTCCACCATCGAAGCGCCGCCTTCGAGCTTGACCATGTGCGCATGGCCCTGCTGCATGAGGCGTCCGGCACTGGTCAGCGCTTGCTCGCGACTCGCCTCATAACTCATAAACGGCAAATCCACGACAATCAATGCGCGCCTACAGCCGCGCGCCACGCAACGGCTATGATAAACCATGTCGTCAATGGTGACCGGTAAGGTCGTTTCGTGCCCCTGCAACACCATGCCTAGCGAGTCACCGACGATGATGACCTCGATGCCCACGCGATCAAGCAGCGACGCAAAGCTGTAGTCGTAGGCAGTGAGCGAGGTAATCTTCTCGCCTGCGCGCTTCATGGTAGCCAGCGTGGTAACGGTGACGGGCTTCATTGTCTACTGGCAAGCGGGTTGAAAAAATGGCGGCCGCTACGATGCTTGCGAATGGCGTCTACCAGCATCTCAAAGTCGCTGTCATTGTCGACGATATTTATCTCTGCAGCGTTGACCACCAGTAGCGGCCCCGCCGTGTAGTGGTAAAAGAATTGCGTGTAAGCATCTACCACCTCCTGCAGATATTCTCGCTCTATCATGCGTTCATAGCCAATACGGCGCCGTCGAATACGCTCCAACAACACGTCCACCGGTGCCTGCAAATAGACCACCTGATCGGGGACCGGTAGCTCGAGACGCAGTTGCGCGTACACCTGCTCATATAATCTGAGCTCATCATCGTCGAGATTGATGCGCGCGAATAGTGCATCCTTCTCCAGCATAAAGTCGGTAACGTAGCCCGGCCGAAACATGTCCCCTTGTTTGAGCGTACCAATCTGCCGTGCGCGTTGAAACAAAAAGAACAACTGCGTGGGCAAGGCAAACCGGGCGGGTGACTGGTAAAAGCGTTCCAGAAAGGGATTCTCCTCCGGGCTTTCCAGCAGCGGCTGGCTACCAAATGCGTCGGCCAGGCGCTGCGCCAGGCTCGTCTTGCCTACACCGATAGGTCCCTCGACCGCGAGGTATCCGGGGCTTTCGATCTCTGTGTCCACGGTGCTCAGTGTCTATTTCGTCCCGTGGCTGGCTGTAACGCGCCGGCCATCCGTGTGCTAACCGCCGAGCCGCTGCACGCGTTGATCGACGCAATCGGCGAGCAGCTCTAACACGCGGCCGCGTCCGGGAACCGTCAACGCAGGGTCGATTTCGGCCAAAGGATACAGGACGAACGCGCGTTCGTGGAGTCTGGGATGAGGCACGACGAGCGTGGGCGTTGCCCATGCAAGATCGTCGTATAAAAGCAGGTCAAGATCGAGCGTACGGGGGCCCCACTTTTCGTGCCCACGAACACGCCCATGCTGCACCTCGATAGCCAGCAAACGGCGCAGCAACTCAAGTGGGTCAAGGTCGGTCAGCAACTGACACACGGCATTGACGAAATCCGCCTGCCCGGTCACCCCGTGCGGTGCTGAACGGAAAAAGCTCGAGCGGCGGTGCAATCGCGTATCGGGAAGTCCAGCCAAGGCGTCCATCCCGGCGCGCACATGCACAACCGGGTCGTTCAAGTTACTTCCAAGGCCGACGTAGGCGCAGTGTCGCGGTGCAGGCGCTGCCGGCGTCATGCCTTGCGTCGCCGTCGCCGTTTGCGGCCGGCTCGACGCGTCGCCGAGATCTCCCGCACCATTGCCCGGCGCTGCGGATCCGCTGCCTCCTGGAAAGCCGTCCACCACTCTCCGAGCGCTGGCTCCTCCTCGCCAGCCTGTGCACGCAGGAGCAGAAAATCATAGGCGGCACGAAAGCGCTCGTTTTCCAGAAAACGAAACGCCTGGTTGCCAGCGCGGCGCTCGAATCTTGATTGCAGCGCCCAAATCTCGCGCATCGGCACGGTCATGCGTCGCGGCATCGCTACATGCCGTGTCTGCTCGCTCACCACCGATGCTGCAGCAACACGCATCGCCTCATGTCGCGGACGTCCTTTGGCCATCTGCGCCTCGGCCTCGACGCGCAACGGCTCCCACAGCATGAACGCGAACAGGAATGCAGGCGTCACCGGCTTGCGCTCTTGTACGCGCTTGTCGGTGTTGGCCAAACCGAGTGGCACCAAGGTGCGTGGATAGCCGTTTCGCTCCGACTCCAGAATTTTTTCTGTCATCGGAAAGAGAAAGCGCGAGAGTCCGTACTTGCGCAACAGCTCATAAGTCTCAAGCGCATAGCCGCCATGAAACAGCTTCAGCACTTCTTCGTACATTCGCGCCGGAGGTACGTCACCCAAAAGATGCGCCAGCTTTGAGATGGGCGCTTCCGTCGCCGGCTCGATCCTGAAACCAAGTTTGGCGCAGAAACGCACCGCCCGCAGCAGTCTTACTGGATCTTCGCGATAGCGTGTCTCGGGGTCACCGATCATACGCACCAGTCCACGCTCAAGATCTCGCGCACCACCGACGTAATCGATGACTGAGGTTTGGTGCAGGTCGTAATAGAGGGCGTTGACCGTGAAATCCCGCCTTAGCGCATCCTCCTCCTGTGTGCCAAATACGTTGTCACGCAGAATTCGCCCCTCGGCGGTGACCCTTTCCTCTGTCGCTTCCTCCTCATTCGTGCGGGGCATGGCGCGGAAGGTCGCGACCTCGATGATGTCTCGACCGAAACGCACATGGGCAAGGCGAAACCGGCGCCCGATCAAACGGGCGCTACGGAACAGCTTGCGAATCTCCTCCGGACGTGCATCCGTCACCACGTCAAAATCCTTCGGCTCACGTCCCAGCATTAAATCGCGTACGCAACCGCCCACCAGGTAGCCGGCGAAACCTGCTTGCTTCAGCGCGTTCAAGACTTTAAGCGCGCCCGGGTGGATCTGCGCACGGGAAATGGGATGAGCGGAACGGGGGATCGTCAGGGCAGCGATAATCTAGGACCTCCGTGTGCGACCAGGCGCCTATATACCCGATTTGTTGTTGGAATTCTGACCGTCCGTATAATAGCATTCCTTCGCGTGGTCTTGAGAGCACTACACGCGAGAGCTCCCTTCGTCTAGTGGCCTAGGACGCCGGCCTCTCACGTCGGTAACAGGGGTTCGAGTCCCCTAGGGAGCGCCAAATTTACGAGGCCGGGCCGACCGACCTTGAATTCACTCCACCTCGCCCACAACTGATGACCCATGACGACCGCCACGACTGCGCACGTCATCGATATCAGCGCACAGGACTTCGAGGCCGGTGTGCTGCAAAAGTCGCACGAGCTGCCGGTGCTTGTGGATTTCTGGGCAGACTGGTGCGGCCCCTGCCGAATGCTCACCCCGGTGCTGGTACGTCTGGCACAGGCCTATGACGGCAAATTCCTGCTGGCTAAGGTCAACACCGATGTGGAGCGCGCGCTCGCCGCGCGTTATGGGATTCGCGGACTACCGACGGTCAAGGTGTTTCGTAACGGTGAAGCTGTCGACGAGTTCGTCGGCGTACAGCCAGAGGCCAATATTCGCCAGCTGATTGAACGCCACCTACCACGCGCCCCCGAGTCCCCTTTACAGCACGCGGCGACCGCGCACGCAGCGGGTGAAACTGCTAGAGCCATTGAGATACTTCAACAAGCGCTCGCGAGCGCGCCTGATGACGACACATTGAAACTGAAGCTCGCTGAGTTGCACCTCGAGCAATCGAGCGTCGAGGACACGCGCAAACTTCTCGCCGGCTTATCGGCACAGGCCAAGGCACAGCCTAGTGCTCGAGCACTCCTCGCGCGCACCGACTTCGCGCTGAGCGCAGCTATGGCACCGTCGGCCGAGGAGCTTGAACAAACCATTGCCAGCGACGCCAATAACGTGGAGGCCCGCGCACAGCTGGGAGCGCTGCGGGTCGTCGCGAAAGATTATGAGGGTGCCTTGCAGCAGTTGCTCGAGATCGTTCGGCGCGATCGCGAATTTGGCAATGATAGCGGACGCAAGCAGATGCTCGCCGTTTTCGACATCCTGGGCGGCAAGGGGCCTTTGGTCAACCGCTATCGCAGCCTGCTTTCTACGCTGCTCAACTGAAAACGGGACATGAGGACGGGCCTTACTCCCTGGCGCCCTCGCCTTTGAGCAAATCGGCGGTGCGCGTGTAACCACCAGCGAGCGCAATGGATAACGCAGTATTGCCCTTGCTGTCGCGCGCGTGCACGTCGGCGCCGTTGTCCATCAGTATCTTGGCGAGATCGGAGTAACCCTTCTTGGCTGCCGCCATCAGCGGCGTTGTGCCATCGATGGTCCTCACGTTTACGTTGACGCCAGTCTTGAGCAGAGACTGCGCCACCGACATCTGCCCTTTCGCCACTGCATTGAACAGAGCCACCGCACCGTGCCGGCTTGAGGCTTTGGGCTTTTTCTCGACACCTGTGGAAATCTTGAAGAAGCGGCTAGCCAGCGAAACGACAACCATGGCGATGAGCGCAAACATCATGATATGGCGATCGACGCCGAACTCGCGGGCAATGTCGGTCGGCAGGTTCGCCCCCACCGCGAGGATCGCGACAACCAGAACCAAGGTGAACTTGAGGTAGCGGACCAATGCCACCGCCACCAGCGCCACCAGCCCGCCGAGCAGGAAGCGACGGTCAATTCCGAAACGCGCAGCCATGTCCTGGGGCAGGTTCGCACCGATGCTCATCAGCGCCACCCCCAGCACGAGCCCCCAGTCAGTAAGCGACTTTACCCTCAGCATGCCCTAGACTCAAAAATAGCGTGTAAGCTGTATCGTTCATAGCCCCGCCGCCACCGCCAACATGGCGGGTGAGCGTCTTGAGGCGGCAGGTGCTTTTCTGGATAGTTTAGACGGCTTTTTGCAAAATCTATGCCTATGGCCTGCTTTTTCAGTCTAGCGTTCCCTGAGGGCGGGCTGCCGACAAGGCGGCGACTCGCGTGACATCGCGCAGCTCGGAGCACCTGCAGAAGCTGGAGCGGCGCCTGGCGCGGCTCGAGAACCTCGTGGTCGGTGCTTCGCAGCCACCGCTATCGCGCGAACCGGCCTATGATCTGCACCCGGGCGTACCCCTGGGCCTCGGCGTGGTCGTGCTCGGATGCGGCTATCTCGGCTTAGGGTTGCCTCAGCACTACTATCAACCGCTTTTCGCCGGCCTCGTGCTGGCACTGGCGTACCACCGGCGCGTTTGGATCCTCGCCGCCGGGTACTGGCGCTGGCCACTCGTGGCGGTGAATTTCCTGACACTGGTGTTATTCTTCAAGCTACTGATCGGCGGCGGTACGCGCTACCCCTTGGATTGGCTCAGGGTGCCTACCTTGGAAAAGGCGCCGCCCCGCGAAGGAAGTCCCTGGTACGATCAGTTGTTCCCGACTTTCGATCTGCAGTGGGAAGGCATTCCGGCGATCACCGACATCAGCATCGACATCACCCTGATCCAATCGATGCTGTTGCTCGCAACCTTGGCCGGGGCCTTATTTCGCTTTCAACCGTTCGCCTCGCTGACGGCCGTGGTACTGTTGCTCGTGTCCGTCCCGACCTTGCTCAATTTCAATTGGGATTGGGTGGTGTTGTTTCTGGTGTTGGGCGGCATTGCCCTCTATCTGCAAAGTGGCGCGCTCAACCTGACGTCGATTTCGCCTCCTCAAAAACGGCGCTGAGCCAGGCACCGACGCTCGCGATCTCTTCCGGGCACACACTGTGCACCATCGGATAGACTTGCCATGCAACGTCGTAGCCGAGTTGCGTCAACACGTCACGCGACGCCTCGGCACGTGCCAGCGGAATCAAGGGATCATATTCACCATGGGCCATGAACAACGGGATGTCATCGTTGCAAGCAGCGCGTTCGACCGCGAGCGTATCCGCCAGCGGCAGATAAGTCGACAATGCCAAGACACCGGCGAGTCGCGAGGGATATCGTAAGGCCGTGTACAAAGCGATGGCCCCGCCTTGTGAAAAGCCCGCCACGACGATGCGGCGGACTGGAATGCCTCGCGCCGATTCATGCGCAAGCAACTGCTCGAGTAGCGCCGCAGCCTCGCGAATGTGCTGTGCGTCACCACGAAATCCTTCGGGTGACGGCACGATGTCGTACCAGGCACGCATGACCGCACCGCCGTTGATCGTGACCGCCCGAAACGGCGCGTGCGGAAATACGAAACGCAGTCCCAGCTCCCTGGGTAGCCCGAGCATCGGCACCACTGGCTCGAAGTCATGGCCATCGGCACCGAGGCCATGCAGCCAGATCACACTCCCGCTGACAGGGGCTCCCGTTTCAACTTCCGTAGGTGCAGCGGTGCCCGATGAAGCGTGGTTCATACGCGTTATTTGCCGCCTGCCAGATCAGGCTTAGCTGATCCGGGGCAAATGCAAACTTGCACCCTAATCCTCGCCGCGGTAGGTACAACCGGCATTGCAGGTCTCATGGACAACGATTTTTGAAAGTAATGGCAACGTAGGCTTCAGTTGACGCCAAATCCAGCGAGCAAGATTCTCGCTGGTGGGGTTCTCCAGGCCGGCGATGTCATTGAGATAGTTGTGATCAAGGGTATCGTGAATGGGCTTGAACGCCTCGCCGACATCGGCGAAATCCTGTACCCAGCCCTCGCGCTGGGTCACCGGTCCGGTGAGATAAACGTCGATGCGAAACGAGTGGCCGTGAAGGCGCCGGCATTTGTGGCCTTCAGGGACGTTCGGGAGGCGATGTGCAGCCTCGAGGGTAAAAATCTTATGGATGTCCACAGGCCTGCTACGGTGTCACGCGTCGGTGAATCAGTTTAGCGGTATTGACGCGGACGACAAAGCCTGCGGTCAGCGCCTACAACGGATCGTCGCCGAGGCTGCCGCTATAAGCTCGCCCTCCCCAACCGAGGTCATCGGCGCTCGCGATCAACTCGCGCAGCGCATAGACATCACCGATATAGACCATCTCGGCGGCCTCGCCGATGGCCGGATCGGCCTCGCGCAGGTCTCGTACCGTCTCAATCAGGGCTTTCACCTGACCGGCCAGCGGTGTTGAAGGCTTTGCGTCTTTCATCATGCACCCCCTCTGGGCCGCGAGGGGGCGCACCGGCCTCAGTGTCTACCCATTGTGCAGGGCAAGACCCGTGCCATCGCCGATGCCTGTACAAGTATATGATTTGAATGCTTATTTTTATCAGCCGCCGATCGAGGCCGCTCGCCCCGACTGCCTGTCAGCGTAAGTACTCGGCAAGCCGACGCACGCCTTCTTCGAGCCGCTCGAGGGTATTCGCGTAGGAAAAGCGCACGTGCTGCTCAGGGCGGTTGCGGCCGAAGTCACGGCCTGGCGTGATGGCCACGCCCGCGCGCTCGAGCACATCGAGTGCGAACGCCTGGCTGTCCTGCGTCAAGCCACTGCAGTCCGCGTACAGATAGAACGCACCCTGGGGCGTAACCGCGATCTTGAAACCAAGGCCGCGTAATGCCGGTAGCAGGAAGTCGCGCCTTTCCTTGAATAGCCGGACACGCTGCTGGAGCTCGTGGTCCACCACGGGTTCGAAGGCCGCTAACGCAGCATACTGCGCCGGTGAGGAGGTGGCGATGAAGATATTCTGAGCAAGCTTGTCGATGGCCGAAACGTACTCTTGCGGTGCCACCAGCCAACCGACGCGCCACCCCGTCATGCCGTAGTACTTCGAAAAGCTGTTAATGACAAAGGCCTCTTGCGATTGTTGAAGCACTGTGGTCGGCGCGGCGTCGTAACATAAGCGGCCGTAGATCTCGTCGACGATGACCCGGCCGCCGAGTGCATCCACCGTCTCAATAATGCGCGCCATCTCGGCTTCGGGCACGACCGTGCCGGTGGGGTTGGACGGCGACGAAATCAACACTGCCACCGTCTGCGCCGTCCAGTGCTCGCGTATCAGCTCGGCTGTCAGCTGATACTGGGTGGCCCCATCAACGGCGATGGTGACGGCCTTGCCCTCGAACAGCCGCACGAAATGCCGGTTACAGGGATAGCCGGGATCAGCGAGCAACACCTCATCGCCCGGGCTCAGCAAGGCGGCCAGCACGAGCTGCAGAGCCCCGGACGCCCCGGGCGTGATGACAACGCGCTCAGGATCGGGACGCACAGGTGCCGGATAGCTACGTGCGATCCTTTCGCGTAGCGCCGGCAGACCGAGCGCGGGCAGATACCGTGTATGGCCCGCGTCGATGGCTGCAATCGCCGCCTCGGCGATGGGGCGTGCGATCGGGAAGTCGGGTTCGCCGATCTCCATGTGCACGATCGATCGCCCCCGCGCTTCAAGCGCATGCGCCCGCGCCAGCACAGACATCACCTGAAAGGGCTCGATGTCCTGCAGTCTCTGGGCAGCGATGAACTTCATACTTATCCGCGTCTAGCTGGTGCCCGGTTCTCGCGGCTTGTCCCGACCGGACAATTCACCCAAAATTTCCGTGCCATTTAACGGGTCAATCCCTGTACGCCCCGATTCCTTGCGCGCCCCTACCCTTTCTGGTATAGATTCGCGCTTATTTTTTGACCCCGGCGGTTCCATTATGTCAGGAGTCCATGCATGCCCGCCAGAAAAAAGACTGCACCGACCAAACGCTCGAGCCCACGCGGCGCTGTAAAGCCCTATCAGCGCAAGAAGGGCGAGAAGTACATGAACAAGAAGCAGCTTGCGCACTTTCGCGGGTTACTCTTGGCATGGCGTAAGGAACTGCTGGATGACTTATTGCGAACGGTGCACCAAATGCGCGACGAGATGGATGTACATTCGGATCCGAATGACCGTGCCAGTCGCGAGACCGATATCTCGCTAGAATTGCGCAGCCGCGACCGTGAAAGTAAGCTCGTCAGAAAGATTGATGAGGCCCTGGAACGGATCGACACGGGTGAATACGGCTACTGCGAAGTGTGCGGCGTAGAGATAGGCGTCGAGCGGCTGGAAGCGAGGCCGACGGCCGAGCTTTGTATCGATTGTAAGACGCTCGATGAGATCCGCGAAAAGCAAATGGCGTAACTGCGCAGCCGCGGAAAGCCAGGAAGGGGACCGCGGTCCCCTTTTTTTTGAGAATGCCGCTTGTACACCCTGCTAATTCACAATGCGCGCATTGCCCGTCCGGATGGCTCCGTATTTGAGGGCGACCTGGCCTGCGACGGCGATACCATCGCCCGTATAGATTCCAGCCTGAGCACACCCGCGCGCGAATCCATCGACGCCAACGGGAACCTGCTGCTCCCGGGCGTGATCGATCCGCAGGTGCACTTCCGCGAACCGGGTGCACCGCATAAAGAGGACATTGGCTCCGGTTCCCGGGCCGCCGTCAGCGGCGGTGTTACCAGCTTCCTTGAAATGCCGAACACGAGCCCGCCGACGATCGACCAGGCAAGCCTGGACGACAAGCTCGCACGCGCGGCGCAAAGCTCGGTGGCGAACTACGGTTTCTTCATCGGCGCAACGGCCACCAATCTCGACGAACTGAATACAGCTTCGCCCGCCTGCGGCATCAAAATCTTCATGGGGGCGAGCACGGGTGATCTGCTCGTCGACGACCCCGACGACCTGGAACGCATCTTCGCCAATGGCGAGCGCTTGATCGCCGTACATGCCGAAAGCGAGAAACGCATTCAGGAACGTCGTGCCTTGCTCGCCGGGCGTCGTGACCCTGCGGTACACTCCGAGATTCGCGACAATCAATGCGCGCTTGCGGCAACCCAGCTTGCTCTGGAGCTCTCCGACCGTTATCGCAGGCGCCTGCATATCCTGCACATGTCGACGCACGAGGAGGTCGAGCTCTTGCGGGCTCACAAACCGCCCTGGGTGACTGCGGAAGTCATTCCTAACCATCTGTTCCTCAACGTCGCCGATTACGCCAGCCAGGGCACACGCGTGCAGATGAATCCACCGCTGCGCCAGCCCGAGGACAACGCAACGCTTTGGCAGGGCTTGTACGATGGAATCGTTGACTTTATCGCCACCGACCACGCACCACATACTCTGGCCGAGAAGCAACGACCGTATCCGCAAAGTCCATCCGGCATGCCGGGCGTGGAGACCTCGCTGCCGTTGTTATTGACACAAATGGCGGCCGGGCGCTGTACCTTGGCGCAGATTCAGCAGTGGTTGTGTTTCGGTGCCGCCACCGCCTACGGCATTGCCAACAAGGGTAAGATCCTGGAAGGGTGGGACGCCGATCTGACGCTGGTCGACATGAAGGCGCGCAAGACCGTTCGCGATGAGGACCGTTTCACCCGCGTGCGGTGGAGTCCCTACAGCGGCTGGGAACTTACCGGTTGGCCGCTTTATACCATCGTTGGCGGACAAATCGCCTTTGAGCAGGGTTGTATCCGCGATCACGTACGCGGTCGCCCGCTGCAGTTTGTGGCCCAGCATTCGTGACGCTGCTGCTCCTGATCAAGGCCCTCGTGCTCGGGGCGATCGAGGGGCTTACGGAGTTCCTGCCGGTGTCGTCGACAGGCCATCTCATTATTGCCGGTGACGTACTGGATTTCACCGGCGAGCGCGCCAAAACCTTCCAGATCTTCATTCAGCTCGGCGCTATCCTGAGCGTGGTCTGGCACTACCGCAAGAAGCTGTGGAACGTCACCTGCACACTGAACGAAAGACCCGCACAGCGCTTTGTTTTGAACCTTGCGATCGCCTGGCTGCCTGCGGCAATCAGCGGGTTTCTGCTGCATACCTACATCAAGGAATATCTGTTCAACCCTACGACGGTCGCCGTGGCGTTGATCAGCGGCGGGCTGCTGATCCTGCTTATTGAACGCCGACCGCGTCAGCCCCGTGTCGTTGCCCTGGAACAACGCGCACCGCTCGATGCGCTGAAAGTCGGAATTGCTCAGACCGCCTCGTTGTTCCCGGGCATATCGCGCGCCGGCGCCACCATTATGGGCGGACTCCTGACGGGGCTGTCACGGCGCACAGCGACGGAGTTTTCCTTCTTTCTGGCAATCCCGACGATGTTCGCTGCCACGATCTACGATCTGCTCAGCAGCCGCCACGCCCTTGACGCCCATGACGCAGTGCTCCTGGCCGTTGGATTCGTCGTGGCCTTTATCACGGCCTTAGTCGTCATTCGGGCGTTTCTACACTACGTTTCGCGGCACACTTTCGTGCCGTTCGCTCACTACCGCATTGTCTTCGGGGCGCTGGTGCTGGCCTACTTCTGGTGGTAGTGCGGCTGCGCGAGCCCCATTGCCGATTCGGCCATTTGAATGCCGCCATGGGCTAATATATTTTTATCGTAGGCATAACGGTCCATCGCCCGAGCAGCGAGACAGTCCCGACAGGCAACCTAACTGAGTCTCCGACATATGAGTCCGCCTCCCACCGCGGAAAAACCGCGGCTATTGATCGTCGATGATTCCCGCGTCATGCGTAAAGCGATTGCTAAGCTCGTGCACGGGGAGTTTAGCGTCACCGAGGCCGAAGACGGGGAGCGCGGCTGGCAAAAGTTGTTACAGGACAATGACATACAGGTGGTCATCGCCGCCGTCCTTATGCCTCGCTTGGACCGCTACTCGCTTATTTGCCGCATCCGCGCCGCCGAGAACACCCACCTCCGTGACATTCCCATCATCGTCATCACGGGCGCGGCGGACGAGGAAACGCGCGAGCGCGCATTCGCCTGTGGAGCCAACGATTTCATCACCAAACCCATCGATGGTGCGCAGCTGCTCGCCTGTGCCCGCGTGCAGGCCAAGCTCGATGAGGGCGGACGCAAGCTGGCGCTTGCAAGCGAGCAGCTGGCAGAGCAAGAAAGCGTGGATCCCCTGACTCAGCTCAATAGTCGTCGCCTTTTCGTACAACGATGCAAGCAGGACCTCGAGACTGCCAAAGGTCGGGGCGCTGAGCTCTCGCTTATCCGCCTTGACGTCGATGACCTGAAGGCGATCTACGGCGAGCATGGTGACGACGTCGGGGACCGTGTCCTTATGTGGTTGGCAAAGATCATTGCTGCCCAGACGCGCGGTGGCGACACGCTCGCGCGTATTGCCGGCGGCGCCTTCGCCATTAGCACACCCACGGCCGGGCGCCTGGACGCGGCGATCCTGTGTGAGCGCTTGCGCAGCGCCGTCAACGCAGAACCTTTCCGGCACGCCGACATTAACCTGCCTATCACGGCCAGCATCGGCTTGGTCACCTTCGGTCGGGATCCCGGAGACAATGTCGAAGACCTCATGGCGCTGGCAGAGCAACGCGTCGCGGCGGCTGCAGCCGCGGGCGGCGATCGATTGAGCGTGGACGACGTCAGCGCAACCGAAGAGGGCGACAGCGTCATTGTCGAACAGCCGGACATCAATACCGCGCTCGAAATGATTCAGCGCGGCGATGGCGGCCCGCTCGAGCCCTATCTGGTCGAGTTGGCACGGACGGTGCTTCCCGTGGTCGAGCTATGCAACAGCAAGCTCGATCTGCAGCTCGACTTTGAACTGGACTCGATCAAGGACAAGCTCTCAGAGATGAAGTAAGCGAGCAACAGGGGGAAATCCTCATTTCGTTTGGCGGCAGCATCTAGTACTCTTCCAGCCCTGAATCATAATTCTGCTCGTCTCTTACATCTTGGAACGCGGCTCTCGTTTCAAACCGGCCTGGTGGTGTTATGGGCCACACATGCAAACGCTGTGGCCTACGCTGCTACGCCGCGGTCCCGATGTGCGCCTAGAGACCGAGCGCCTGGAACTTCCGGACGGCGACTTTGTAGATCTAGATTGGACAGTCGGGCGCGGTAAGGGCATTGTCATCGTGTTGCACGGGCTCGAAGGCTGCTCGCAGTCGCCCTATGCGCGTGGGCTGCTTCAGGCGCTACAGGAGCAGGGCTGGCGCGCCGTGGTCATGCACTTTCGCGGCTGCAGCGGTACACCTAATCGCCTGCCCCGAAGTTATCACTCCGGTGACACGGGCGATCTCGCTTATCTGGTACACACCTTGTCCACACGCGAGCCGCGCACCCCCCTGGCGGCGGTGGGGTACTCGCTCGGCGGCAATGTACTCCTCAAATGGCTGGGCGAAACCGGTGAACGCGCAAGGCTTAGCGCTGCGGTCGCCGTCTCGGTGCCGTTCTCGCTCGCCGACGCGGCGAAACGAATTAACAGCGGGTTCTCGCGCCTTTACCAGTGGAAGCTGCTCAAAAGCATGCGTCAGCGCATAGCTGCCAAGCTCGAGCGTATGCCGTTGCCCCTCAAGACGTCGAACCTGTCTGAGCTACGCAGCTTTCGGCAATTCGACGACTGTGTCACGGCGCCGTTGCATGGTTTCCGTAACGCTGATCATTACTACGCCGTGGCCAGCTCGCGCCAGTATTTGCGCGACATCGCCATTGACACCTTGATCTTGCACGCGGCGGACGATCCGTTTATGACCCCTGCCGTGGTGCCAACGCCAAGCGAACTCTCAGCCCGTGTCGAACTCGAACTTTATCCCCACGGCGGTCATGTCGGGTTCATTGCCGGCCACTGGCCATGGCACCCGCGCTATTGGCTCGAGCAACGGATCCCGGCGTATTTGGAACAGCGGTTGCGCCAGGCGGCGCGATCCGGGCACGCGCAGGGCGGTGGTGGGCGATCAACCGGCGGCGCGTCCCGGGTAGGCTGAAAAACTAATTAAATCAATGAGTTCTCAGCGCCGCCGGCAGCGCGTCGGCGCGTCTAGGTCTGTGCAGCTTGCTGCTCGACCGCTTTCATGCTCAATCGGATGCGGCCTTGCTTGTCGACCTCAAGCACCTTCACCCGCACGCTGTCGCCTTCCTTGAGCTTGTCGCTGACATTCTCGACACGCTCGTCGGAAATCTGCGAGATGTGCACAAGGCCGTCGCGTCCCGGCAGAATCGTCACGAATGCGCCAAAGTCCATTAATTTTGCGACCCGGCCCTCGTAGATCATGCCGACCTCGACGTCCGCCGTTAGCTGCTCCACACGTCGCCGCGCCTCCTGTGCAGCCGCGTTGTCGACCGACCAGATGGTTACGGTGCCATCGTCAGCGATATCGATGGTGGCGTTGGTCTCTTCGCAGATCGCCCGAATCGTAGTTCCACCCTTGCCGATGACATCTCGGATCCGCTCGGGGTTGATCTTGATCGTAATCAGGCGTGGCGCGTATTCAGACAGCTCGGCGCGTGGCGTAGAAATGACGGCGCTCATCGCCTTTAGTACGTGCAGCCGGGCCTCCTTGGCCTGTTCAAGCGCTGCACGCATGATCTCCCGCGTGATACCCTCGATCTTGATGTCCATCTGCAACGCGGTCACGCCGCCTTCGGTACCGGCGACCTTGAAATCCATGTCACCCAGATGGTCCTCATCACCGAGTATATCGGTCAACACAGCAAAGCGATTGCCTTCCTTGATGAGGCCCATGGCGACTCCCGCCACCGGTGCCTTGGTCGCCACACCCGCATCCATGAGCGATAGACTCGTACCGCACACGGTCGCCATGGAGCTCGAGCCATTCGATTCGGTAATCTCCGACACCACACGGATCACATAGGGGTATTCCGTCATATCCGGCAGCACGGCGATCACGG
>CAYGAS010000160.1:0-2512 GCA_964347935.1 uncultured Nitrospiraceae bacterium
GTACTACCGGGCTCGGTTAGTGCCAAGACTGCACCCTTGAGTGAGTCGATGCTAGTGAACTTGCTTCCTTTCTTCGTGATCAGGCGCCCGTGATAACAAGCGCAGGGCTCTTTGAGGAAGTGGTTGGGTGGGCGGCCGGTGCCGACAATGGGCTCGATCTTGTCTGTTTTTTCGCGCGCCACCAGATAGATCTTCGGACCAAGCATGCCGAAGTGGGCGAAATCGTTGAGTAATGCTTCCACGGCCGCTGCGTAAGAGGTGGTGACGTAGAAATTGATGTCCACGTTAGCGTGCTTGGCGATGTATTTGATCGCCGGCTGCCATCTTTCCGTCACGACCGCCATCTCCTCAGTGGCGATAGCAACAAACGTCAAATTCTCCTTTTTTTCAGCCGCCATCGGGCTCTGCGAGCCGATGAGCACTACGACGATCGTCAGCGCAACGGCTAGGTAGTTTCTGATAGTGTTCATTACATATCCTCCTGTGGTCGATATGGATTCTTGTTGAAAGCAGAGAATACCGACATATTCACTATGCTTTACGGCAAGCTCATCAGTCAAGTCAATCGCATCTATGCGGTAAATAGCTTTTGTCTAGGTAACCAGATTACCGTTTCTTAGCTGACTAATTCGGCACATTTATCGCTAACAAGGACTTTATTCCACCCAAGCGGCCTCGAGATACGTTGTGGCGCTCACCTGCGAATACCGTAAGTGTTGAACGCGGCTCCCGCGAGCAATGGATCGGCTCACAGTCATCGGTTCAACAGGTTCAGCCCCCACGCGCATAGCCTCAGTTAACACGCGCCCGTCCATGGACGCGGGCTGCGCGAAGCCCATCGCCCGCGCTATGGTCGGCGCCACGTCGATGATTCCAGCTGGATAAGGCGATGCAGCCGCTTCCTTGAACAACGAACCCTGAACCGCCATCACGTTATGCAATTCCTTCGGATGCAAGCCGCCGTGGGTCCCGCCATCACCTTCCGGGTACTTGCCGTTGTAATAGCAGCGGCCTGGCAGCCCGCTCGCACCGACCCCATCGTCATTCGTCATGACGTAGCAGACATCCGGCGCACGCGGATGGTCGATCAGCGCGAGCGAATGGTCAAACGTTCCAGCTATGCCCCCTTCGATTCCATTACCGTCCTTAGTAAATATGACACCGCACCACGGTTGTTCGAAAAGCCAGTCGACTAGCGCTGCGCGTCGCCGCCGGTCGCCATCGCGCACCTTGACGCCGCCGCTGTAGCTTGTGTACCCAGCATAGTCCGCACCGGCAGCGAAATGTTGGTCGATGAGAAGCCCTGCGGCGGCGGCTTCTTTGTTGACATCGATCCGCTTGATCGTTGTCAGGTGGCCATGGTCGGAAACCGCTATGATTTGCAGCCGATCATACAACGCTGACCGCCGCCACCACTCCAGAATGCGTCCAAACTGGGCGTCGACATGGCGTACCGCCTCGACGCTTTCCGGAGAGCCAACGCCGCGATAGTGGTAGGTTTGGTCCGGATCGCTGAACCACAGCAGGGCTAAATCAGGCTCGTAAGCCGGGTAAATTTCCTCAAGTAGCATATCCGTCTGCAGCCTAATGGCTTCAAAATTGGGCACAGCGGTAGGCGGAATGGGGCCATAGCGGCGTACCAGGTCTTCAGCGACAGATTTGGGTGTCGAGGCACCCCATGCCTTGATACAGAGGTTTATGTTGCCCCGTTCCCGCGCTTCCGGATCAAATGGCCTCGCCGTCCCAGCAGGTCCGGTGGTGATTGCTGCGGTCTTATAGCCTGCTGCCGTTGCCAGTTCGCCGAGCGTAGGCGTGGCGTAGAAGCGTCCCTTGTAAGCAGCCTGGGCCGCATCGATGTGCTCCACCAGGCCCGGACGCAATAACTGATCGGAGAATACATTTGGGTCGAAGAATCGGTTGGAAACGATGCCGTTATTGCGTGGCGTGGCGCCGGTTGTCAGTGCGGCTGCGTTTGGATGCGTCGAGGTCGGAAAAACCGCTCGGCTGAAGGGAAAGTTGCAACCTGTGGCCATGAAGCTCGAGAGATTCGGTGCGAGCTCGGGCGTCACCATGTCGGGACGCAACGCGTCGAACACCACAATCAAGAACAGCGGATGCTTACCCACTGGCTCTCCTTTCACTAACATTACACCTATCCATAGACAGCATCGTCGATAGCGGCAAAATCCGCGTAGTCTTCGCGCCGCGACGCGGCCGCGAGAAGCAAACGCGTGTAGCGGTGGGAGGGGCGCCTGAACAATGCCAGCGTGGACCCCGCCTCGATAACCGCGCCCTGGTGCAACACGATGACGTAATCAGCTACCTGTTTCACTACACCCAAATCGTGACTGATAAAGACACAGGCAGCACCGGATTTTTCTTGTAAGGCCTTGAGCAGCTCCAACACGTGCGCCTGCACCGACACGTCCAACGCCGATGTTATCTCGTCGCACAGCACGAGATCGGGTTCTGCGGCAAAAGCGCGGGCGATAGCCACACGCTGCTGCTGCCC
>CAYGAS010000161.1:0-1607 GCA_964347935.1 uncultured Nitrospiraceae bacterium
ACAAAACTGCCTCTATGGCGGGACGCATGACTTTGTCACCAAAGATCTGCCCAAACTCGGTATTGCTGTCGATTTCATCGACGGCGAGGACTCGGCCAGTTGGCAGGGCAAAGTACGCGGCAATACCAAGGCGATCTACGTAGAGACTATGACCAACCCGCTGCTGGAGGTTGCAAACCTCGAGGCTATCGTCGAATTCGCCAGGCAAAACGGACTGGTGTCGTTAATCGATAACACTTTCGCCAGCCCCGTGAATTTTCGGCCGCTGGAAAGGGGTTTCGATCTTTCTCTGCACAGCTGCACGAAGTACCTCAACGGCCACAGCGATATCGTTGCCGGGGCGGTTATCGGACGCGCCGACCTCGTCGAGGCGATCAAACATAAGTTGGATCATCTCGGCGGTACGCTGGATCCGCATGCCTGCTTTCTCCTGCATCGCGGCATGAAGACTCTGGCCGTGCGCATGCGCCATCAGAACGCCAGCGCATTACGCATCGCCGGCTTCCTGGCAAATCACCCGGCGGTCGCAAAGGTCAACTATCCGGGTCTCGAAACCCATCCGGCTCATCAACGTGCGCGTTCGCTGTTTGACGGCTTTAGTGGCATGCTCAGCTTTGAGATCGAGGGCGGCGCGGGCGCGGCGCGACGCCTGCTCGAGCGTCTGACAATTCCGATCGTTGCCCCGAGTCTCGGCGGCGTGGAGACCCTGATCACGCTCCCTGCCACAACATCGCATGCCGGTCTTTCGCCTCAGGAGCGCCGTCGACTCGGCATCGCTGACAACCTGATTCGCTTGTCCATAGGGATTGAGAACACCGAAGACCTGCTCGCCGACTTTGAGCAGGCATTGCCGAGCTAGGAAAAGTTCGCGGGATGGCAAGAAAAGCGAGTGCCGAGCGATTTCGAGTTGCCATGCAGGCGCGCGGTTTTGTTATCGATATCATCGAGCTGCCGGACTCGGCACGGACCGCGCCCGAGGCCGCCCAGGCAGTGGGTTGTGCAGTCGCGCAAATCGTCAAATCGATCATCTTCCGGGGCATCGACAGCGATTGCCCGATCCTGGTTGTTGCCAGCGGTGCCAACCGGGTCAACGAAAGCGTCTTGAGCGAGCTCGTCGGTGAGACCGTCGCCAAGGCAGACGCCGAGTTCACGCGGCGCCACACGGGCTTCGCCATCGGCGGTGTGCCGCCGAGCGGTCACCCGCAGCCGCTGCGCACGATTGTCGACCGCGATCTGCTGCAGCATGAACAGATATGGGCAGCCGCTGGCACGCCCCACGTTTTGTTCAAGCTCACACCGGCCGAGCTGCAAGCGATGACGGGCGGCACCGTGGCTGCGATCACCTAGCGCCGCCAGCAGGCAGGGCGCCATGCGCTTTCTTTAGGCTTGCCTCAGGGCTTATCCTCAGCGCGGACTTCGGGCGTATCCTCGGGCGGCTTGGCGGCGGGCAAAGTGGGCGCTTGCTCCGGTACGTGCGCCTCTTCGACGCCCGGCCACGGTCCAAACGGAAAAGGCCTATCCTCGGTGTTGTAGGTCAGGAAGCGAAAGATCTGATAGACGTAGGTGCTCAGGGCCCCACCAAAGCTTAAGAGTCGCGAGTTGGTCTT
>CAYGAS010000162.1:0-12217 GCA_964347935.1 uncultured Nitrospiraceae bacterium
CTCACCTGCCAGAAACTTTGCTAGCCAGTCATAAGTTGGTATAACGGTATCGACGGAAACGAAGAACGAATTGCCAATACGCCCCAGTCGTGGCAAATAAAATGCGGATGCCTAAGCTCTCGTATCACTTGCCTGCTCTGTCATGGTTACTGATGGCGCTTGTCGCGACAGCAGCGTGTACCAAGCAGCAGATGTATCGGCCCGATAATATCGTCAAAGGACCCGGGTACACCTTAGGGTTCGTCGAGTTTGACGACCAGGGCGAGCCCTGGTCACCCCGGCAGACCGAGCGCGTGATCGCGGTCATCGAGGAGGCCAACCGCGCTAAAAACGGAGCCGTGGTCATGGTGTTCGTGCATGGGTGGAAAAACAATGCGTCCCCGGAGCAAGAGCAGCAGGATGGCTACGCGCTCAACGGTTTTAACAGGCTGCTGACCGAAACGGTGCAGGGGCTGAGAGCGAGTTACCCGACCACGCCGCCGCAGGTCGTCGGGGTCTACGTGGGCTGGCGCGGAAAATCGGCCAAGACTCTGGAGGTTTTCAGTTTTTATGGGCGCCGCCGAGCGGCGTCGCGTGTCGCCGGTACAGCGGCGACCGGGACGCTGTTCGAGATCCTGGCGGTGGCGAACCAAAATCCGGAATCGCGCGTCGTGCTGGTCGGTCATTCGTTCGGTGGCCTGGTCGTCGAGGAAGTGGTGAGCGACGTGATGGCAGGTGTCTTGCTTGGCGCGCCCGGACCGGAGGCAGAGTTTCCGGCCGATTTGGTGGTGCTGCTCAATCCGGCGTCTCCGGCGGTATACGCCAAGCAGCTCGTGGACCTGCTGATACGCAAGGGCATCACGCTGTATCGCGTCGATGCCAACGGCAAGCGCTACGAGCGTCCCTTGCTGGTATCCATCACCTCCGTCGCCGATACCGCCACGCGCGTGGCCTTTCCGATCGGCAACATGCTCGGCACCCTGGGCCGGCGTTATCGGGATTATGGCCCAGAATTTTGCAGCCCGGGCACAAGCCAGCGCACCTTCCAACGTCAGACCGCCGGCCACACCGAAGTCCTGCACAGTCACCTCGTGACCACCACGGCCCGCGCCGCGCCCGCAGGCTTCGATGTTTGGGGGGGGCGGATAGACAGACTAAACCTGCAGGTAGAACCCGATCCTGCCACGCGGGGGCTAACGATATCATTCGATGGCGAAAATCAGCGCGTGACTATCTCGAAAAAGCTCTTGACGCTGAACGACACGCCTTACTGGATCATGCGAGTCCCGAAAAGTCTGATCCGGGACCACAGCGATATCTTTCGCCCGAATACCATACGCATGGTGGCGGCCATAGCGCGCGCCACCGGCGTGGTGGCACCCGGCACCCGCACGGTCATGATTAAAGAAACCACAGTTCGCCCGCTCGGCATGGGCTTGCTGTCTTCGGGAGACTTATTGTTTGTCGATCAATTGCGCCGTATCTATTCAGTTGCACCGGGCTCATCACATCCAGACTTAATCGGCTGCTATCCGCATGCCATCGATCCGGCGGAGGTTATCGGCGGCCATCAGGTGGATGTGGACGTAACTTTCATTACTAATACGCTGATCCCCGGTGAAAGCAAGAAAAAGGACAAGACTCGTTACGAGACACAGGTGATACACGTGCCTGATATCAGGCACACAGCGTCCGGGAAACCGGTCGTTTTCGACAGCGACACTCGTTTTCAGTCGGCCGCGATCGATCCGCGGGAGAGCAAAGTCTATTTGGCCACCGCGGATAGGCTCTACGTCGCCGATCTGTCCCGTCGCAAACCGCGCCCCGAGCCTCTGGTACCGCTGCAGACGTCCGACCAAGTGGGATGGATGCAATTCGATGCCAAGAACAGACGCTTGTTGCTCCCGGATACTGAGTTGGGGCGGCTTTACTCCATTGAGCTCGGCGGCAAAGCCCCGGAGGTACAGCAGATAGCGCGAGATCTGGGCTCGCCGGCGCAGGTGAAGATCGATCAGAAAACTGGCAGCCTATACATCGCCGATAGCAAGGGCAAGAAGATCTGGCGCCTGCCATGCCAGCAAGGCCGCTGTGGCAAACCGCAAGTGTTCGCCCGATCACCTGAATTCACTACCCCTCGCTATCTCGCCGTTGCGCCTGACGGCAGCCTCTGGGTCGGCGATCCGCAGGCGCGCAAAATCTTTGCCGTCGGGGCCACGGGCAAAATTCAACGGACGATTTCTTCGCTTATACCGTAAAGCGCCTGCGACGTGGGTGCAAACGCGGCGTCGCCTACTTACGCGGCCATTTGAAATTGACGCCGACGAGCGGGCCGTGCTGCTGCACATCGAACTCGAACCTGCTGGCGCCGCTGCCGCTGTCGAACTGGATATCGAGGATGCGGTAACCGACGGTGAGCGAAGTGTTGGGCGCGAAGTCCCAGAAAAACAGTGCCGCGCCGTTCCAGGTGAAATCCGAGCCGCTGCCGAGATCGAAGCCGCTGATATCAAAGCGGCCCAGGAAGGACCAGGTCTTTGATAGTCGAGATGTATAGCGCACGCCGGCAACCAGGTCGATCCAGTCTTCGGTGTCGCTGACCCTCGGTCCGCCGCGAACGTCGACGGTGTTGTCCATCGACATCAAGCGCAGACCGGCCAGCAACTCCCACCGTTGGCTGAAGCGATAACCGACCAATAGGTCCGTCATCAAATACTCCACCTCGACATCCGCGCGCGACGATCCCGCCCTGGCGCTGTCGTCTTCGGCTTTGACGTAGGTCGGCTCGACGATGAATGCAAAGTCGTCCTTCTTTGCCTCGAAGTGAATTTGCGTGGCGAACTTGTCGGTCGGGCTCAGATTATCAAACGCGCCGAAATCCACGTCCGATTCAATGCCCTTGACTTCCACGTCTCCGTCCATACCCAGAAGCCAATAATACGGAGCCAGCGCAAACTGCCAGGTCTCGCTTGAAGGTGTATAGCCTTGGGCGTGGGTGGGTGCGCTGAAAACAAACAATAGACACGCGCCGATAACTAGTGTCTCGATTCGATGCATCGTGGGTGTTCCCTCTTCGATTATGCGCCTGCGGACGCCTTAACCATGCACCCCACCCTCGGTATTCTTGGCGGCCACTTTAACACAGGCAGTCGAGCTCCCCTAGTTCGCTTCATTTATTTGATGCGCGAAGCTTGCTGAGCCGTGCGTCTGCCGCTTCCCATCATAACGGCCAAGTGCTCACAGCCAAGATGCTTGTAAACAAGCGACGCTTTGACCCAGATCAACGGCCAAACTGAGGACCCATCAGATAATTTGCCTGGCGCGCCGATCTTGCGTTGAAGCGCTCGATGTCGCGTCGGCCGCGCGCCTATGCTTGGCCTATCCCCCGGAGAGCGGGGTCGTTGCGAGAGCGATGAGCAGCGGCATTATTGTTTTCCTGGTCTCATCGAAGTATCGCCTTGGTTCGTGTTAGCGTGCCGGCCACTGGATACCGAGCCCGAGGAATACGCCACTCGTGGCCATGTCCCAGACGACACCGTCGTCCTCAAAATCCTGGTACAAATAGCGATAGCCGAACTTGGCGTTCAACCTTCGGCCAAATTGCCAGTTCGCGCCGGCATACGCCTGATAGGTTAGGTCTGAGCCCGAACCGGCGCCACCGACATCGACATAACCCGCAAAGGTCCAGCGCTCGGCGAAGGGCCGCAGAACGCGTACGCCGACGACCGGATCCCACCAGCTTTCATCACCGCGCAAGCGGCGTCCACCACCGGGAAAAGACGGCAAATTGGTCGTGATGACCAGATCAAGATCGCTATCGAGGCGCGTGTAACGCAGCCCCCCGATCAGGTCGAGCTTGGTCTTGTTATCGAACAAGCGATAACCGCCCATGAGCGTATACACCTGCTGCGTGAGTGTCACTTCCACCGTGCCATCGACCGTGATCTTGCCGAACGGACCCGACACCGAGGTGGCGTCTTCGTCACTCAGGCGAAAGTACATCGCATCGACGGCGAACATCCACGGTCCTTTGCGCGCTTCGAATAACAGCATGAAGGCCCTGTCGAGCCTGTCCCATATGTCGCTGAAGCTCATGTCTACATCCGCCTCCACACCCCGCGCACCGACCGTACCGTCGATGCCGGCGGCGAAGAGATAGGGCGTTAGCTCGAACTCCCACTTGTCTTGCGATGGTGCGCCGTCCTGCGCAGCGACGGCAGAACCAGTCAACAGGCCGATCAGCGTGCAGCAAGCTGCTAACCGATTTCCAAATCGACTCGCTCTCATCCTCTATGCCTCGCTTTCCCGCCCAACGCAACGAATCTGTTCACGTTCGCGGTCCTCATCAGGTCTCTCCTTCTATCATGAAATGATTTCTTAATTGAAGAAGCCGGGACGACACCGCTCCCTTTTCCCGACGACCCGAGATAATACATTCATCGGGATAATACCTCGACTCTCGTCAAAGATGCGAAATTCTTCAGCGAGGTGGAAGCCACGAGGGCCAGAAGATGCGAGAGGTGCTGCCCGCGTACAGGCGCTTTGGCGCGAGCCGCGGCGAGCATGTCCGTCGCCCCATGACGCGTTCGCCGATCAAATGTCCTTGAACTGGGATCTTTTATCGCTCGTAGCAGGATAATGCTTTGACGCGGATCAAGTAGTCTCCGACGACGGGCGCTCGGTACACTACACCGTAATCCAAAAGAAATATGAGACCCAGCGAGTTGCCGTGAAAAGCCGATTTCCCAGCGCTTCCGTGAGCCTCATCGTCGCATTCGTCTCGCTTCCGGTCTTCGCGCAGCAGGACAAGAATTTCTGGATGGAGAACGATCGTGCCAGCGTGCTTTTGCCTACCGCCTTCGTGCATCCTGGCTTTTACCGGATCGGTCCCGCGTGCTGGCAGACCAGCCGCTTTGATCCAGATCAATGGCTCACGGCGGCACCTTTCAGATCATATGCCTGGCGTGTGGACCTGCGTTGAAACGCTGGACACGGCTTCGCCATTGCACGTATGCTCGGCCTATCCCCCGGGAGGTTCAGACCATGAAAAAAACATGTTTTCACAGGGCCCTCTGCCCGCTGCTGGGCCTGCTGTTGGCGCTGCCCGGTATCGCCTTCGCCGAAGACCCGCTGCCCGATAAGTTCAAGATCGACATCGGCGTCTTCTCCGTGACCAACATCGACACCACCGTCTCACTCGCCGCGTTTGCCGGTCCCGTCGGGGTGGGGGCGCGCATTGACTTCGAGGACCAGCTCGGGCTTGAGAGCCGTGAGAAAGTGCCGCGTCTCGACGGGTATTACCGCTTCGGAAAGAGAAGTCGGGTGGATTTCAGCTACTGGAAGATCGATCGCGACACCATATTCACGATCAATGAAACTATCACGCTCGGTGACACGACGTTCAACATCAATGAGACGCTCTTTACCAAGTTTGACACCGAGACGATCAAGGCCTCCTACGGGTGGTCCTTCTACAACGTGCCCAAGGCCGAGTTGGGCCTCAGTGCCGGGCTGCACCTCACCCACATCGACATCGAGGTCACCGACTTGACCGGAGGGGCAGGGTCCGAACAAGCCGACGCCCCGGTGCCGCTCCCGGTCTTGGGCTTTTACGTGCGCTACAACATCTCCCACCGCTGGCGCTTCATCGCCAATAGCCAGTGGTTTTTCCTTGATTACGACGCTTATAAAGGTTCACTCACCGATGTGCGACTCAACGTCGAGCACCAAACTTTCAAGCATGTCGGCTTTGGCTTTGGCTTCAACCGCATCGCGTTTGACTTCGAGGCCGATGACAAAGACGACGACTTTCGCGGCACTTTCAAGAACATCAACGACGGCTTTCAGGCCTATGTCTTCGCGGCCTTCGGGAAGGCGAAATACCAGCAGTAAGCTCGGCAGAGAGCTCGACCCTTGACCAGAGACCTTTTCGAAGAGCAAAGGGTCCGCGGCCATCGGCTAGCAGCGCCGAAGTGAAGACATCGTGCGAAAGATCATCACGGCCTGGGTGCTTTTTCTTAGCAGCAGCTTGCTTTCAGGGCTCGCCTTTGCACAAACGCCGACTCCCACAGCCGATTTGCCCGATCGTCTGACGCTGAATATCGGCGGATACCTGATCCGTCGCACCGACACCGATATTGCATTCAAGAAAACCAGCGCCCCTGTAGACATCGGTCTCGGCATCGATTTCGAGCGCACCCTCGGCGTCTCGGATTCCGAGAGCGAGGCAAGGATCGACGGTTACTACCGCTTCAACAGGCGCCACCGCGTCGATTGGACGTGGTTCAAGATCGATCGCAGCGGCACGCAAACCATCGACATCGAGATCGACCTGCCGGATATCAGTTTTCCGCCCGGCACGACCCTCGCTACCACATTCAATACCGAGATTCTCAAGCTTGCCTACACCTTCAGCTTTATCAACAGCGAAAAGGTGGAGGCCGGTATCGGCGGCGGGCTGCACATCGCGAAGGTCGATCTCAAAATCCAGGACGTGAGCACACCCACCGTCGAGGAAGAAAGCGACTTCACGGCACCGCTGCCCGTCGGACGCTTCGTCTTTAACTACAGAATTTCGCCGCGCTGGAAGTGGATCAACGCAGTCGATTTCTTCTTTATCGATTCGCGCGGTTTCAGGGGGACCATGACCGACCTGCGCACCGCGATCGAACACCATACCTTCAAGAACGTCGGCTTTGGCTTTGGCGTTAACCGCTTTTCGCTCAATATCGAGACCGAGGACGCCAACGCCGATAATATCGCCGAGGCGAGCGTGGTCTATGACGGCCTGCTCGTCTACGTCAAGGTCTACGGCGGACTGATGAATTAGCGCCGCGCGCAAGTTTGAGAGTAAAAGCCGCGCCTACGGCGCCGGCATCGGTAAGCCGATACGGATCTGCCTGGAGAAATCCTGCGCCCGGTCGGCGGCCTGGGCCCTTGCATTGATGTGACTGCGGCGTTTGAGCTCATCAAAGGGTAGGCGGGTATCAAGCCGTCCTTCCGTATACAGATACTCGGGGACATAGCCGCTCAACAAGAGCTTCCAGGAATAGGGCACGTGTCCTGGATTGACGCGCGTGTGCAACCAAATTGTGTTCGTGCAGTTGGTCGTCAAGGTATTGTAGAACTCGGGTCGGTCCTTGAGCACATTGATCTGCTGCATGTACGCGAGGAACAGGCGCCGCGCGTTGTCTAGTGGGCCACGCAGTCGGTAGAGATAGACGTCCTCGGGCGGGTCTTGGCGATAGTTCGTACGCACCCGGATGACGTCACGCTCGTCGGCGACGACGTAATAAAGCTCGTAGTTCCTAAAGAACCCCCTGATCGATGAGTAGCCCTCGCCCCGCTCCTTGCGCGCTTCAATGGAAATCGCGAGGTGGTCCCCGCCAGCAAACTCGAAGCTCAGGAAGGTGTGGGCGATGGCGGGTCCCATCCAGTACGAGGCGACGAGGTCTACGGATGCGAGCTCCTGCAAGTTAAAGGTCTTGTCGTAGTACGCGCGTGTGAAATCGGATTCGCTGCGATAGTCGAAGTTACGGATGTTGTGCACCGTGACGCGGTCGCCGACGATGGAGGCATACGGCAAGATCGCAACCTCCGGCTGCCAGTTGCGATCATTCGACGGTTCGATGCTACGCCACCAGCCTACCAGCAGAACGAACAAGACCAAGAAGCCAATGAGCGCCCGCCAGCGCCAGCGTCGAAAGGCGAGAGCGGTCAGTGTCGCCAGCGCGGCGAGCGCGAAGGCAGTGGCGCCGCCGAGCCGCAGGGGCTCGCTGTCGACGTCGGAGAAATAGATCGCCAGCACCCCCCATGCCGCGATCCCGAGCAACAGTAGGCCTAGAAATGAGAATCCGGCCAGCAGACATGCCCGCTTCAGCCACACCCGCGCGGCCGATCTGTTGTTGCTCGTTGATAGGTAGGCCATCAGGCCGACATTATCGGCGCATTCGCGGACAAGACCCAAACGCCAGGGCTCTCGACCTGAACGTCGCTGACCTCCGACGGCAGCGAAGCGTCAGTCGCTACGTCGCGCCGGGAATAGCCATAACCCAGATGCCTGCCTCGCTGCACTCACGATCGAGCACGGGGCCGAGCTCAATTCATGCAACGCTGACTTCTCCCGCTTCTCCGGCCTGCCCTCGGCAGATCCCCTGGACGTACACTTAGCCCTGCCTAGCGGGGCTCGCCTGCTGGATAGCAATGTCGCAGGCGACCCCATACGCGTCACCGGGCAACAAACGCTGTGTGCTGCGGTTAGAACAAGCGAAAGGCGCTTAGCGTCAACACAGCCATCTCGGTGTCGTAGAAGTCGATGTTGGCATCCTCGCTGAAGGCGGCGACCGTCAGCGAGCCCCACCACTTGGCGTTTTCGCCGAAGAGCTTTTTGTCGAAGACCGTAAAGCTCAATACCGTGCGGTCATCGTCCCGTTTGCGGCCGTAGATCGGGTTCGTTTTTTCATAGTCCGCGGTACCGAAGGCCAGGTTACCCACGAAATTGAAGCGCTGGCCCCCATAGAGATACGTGAGGTAGAGCTCGATCAGATCATTCGCCATCGCCTCGCCGTCCAGATCCTCGCGCGTGAACCAGAGCGCCGGCGCCAATCTGTGTCGCTCACCGAGCTTGAAGAAATACGTCACCTGCAGGCGCTGCAGATCCCCTTCGCGATCCAGCAGTGCGGCCTGTTGGGCAGATAATCTCGACGATGGGACGAGCTGCGTCAGGCCGCTTAGCTCATCATCGATCTCGATCTTTCGTTGCGTGTACTGGAGCTGAAGCCCCGTGCCGGCGATATGCCCAAAGGTCAACCGGATACCGCTCGAGGTGCGGTCCGTCTCGTCCCGCTTCTGATTCTCCACATAGGGATCGGCCCACACCTCGGTCGGTATACTGCTCGTGAGCAAGCCGGCCGCGAAGATGCTCTTATCCCGAAACTGATGCCTGACACCGAGCTGCGTGGCGAAATCGAAGCGGAGAAAATCCTCGAGCAAGTTGCCCAGGAATACCTGGGTGCGTTTGGCAGCAAACGTATAGGCGACCTCGAAATTGACAACCGGTGTACCGATCGTTTCCGCATCCGGTTTGGCAAAGATCGAGGGAATCGTCTCCTTGCTAATATCGCCGAAGCGGGTGCCCGCGATGACATTGGATTTCCCACGCAGAGCTCCGGCACCGAGATTGACGTATCCACTGAAGCCAGACTTCTCCGGTAAGGGCCGGAGCTGGGCGTAGCTATCGCTCATTAGGCACACCAAGAATGCGAAGGCCATAGCATATTTGAGCGAGCGGGCGGCTTTGCTTAAGGTTCGTGCCCGCGAGGGTGGGCGCTTCCGGCCATAGCATCCGGCGCGCGGGGCGAGCGCCGACATAAATCCGCCCAGGGTTGCGATCGTCATTCGGTGTCTCCTTTCATCGGCAATGGATTCTTCTTTCATGAAGCCGCGACGAAACTAATCAACTCCAAGTCCATAAGCCGTGATGTTACCACCCCTCACTGGCCCTTACCCTTGGGAAACAGTAGCTGCAACTGCAGACGCAGCTGTTGATTGGGGCCGAAGTCCGGTTTTTCGACGTTGTAGTAGTAGGCCACCTGTAGATTCACCGGCTGTTTCCCCCAACGCATGACTTGCCCGATGCCAAGCCCCAAGGGAATGGTCCATCTGTCCCCGCTGTCGTCGGCTTCCCAGTCCGCCGTGATGATGGGCGAGAAGGTGAGGTAGCGGCCGGGGATCTTCGGAAAGTTGTAGTTGACGAAGGGCTGAATCAAGGTTCTGTTCACGTCCGGGCGGTCATCGTCGCCGGCAACGTCCCAGACATGATTGATCAGTGCGCCGATCACCCACGGACCTCTCATCGTTAATGCGACCGCCGTCGGTCCCAGTCCCCACTTGCCCTGTCCGAGTTGGTCATCGGTCGCGGTATCGAGTTGTGCGATAAGGCCTGCGCCCCAAATCCAGCCGCCGGCCGTGGGCTTCACCGGCGAGAAGAACAGCGAGAACTGCACATCTCCAATGCCGAACTCGCGATCCTGGTTGGGTAGAAACGGCGGTTGGGACACGACGGGCAGGATGGTACGGGTAATGAGATTCCAGTCCTTATTCAGCTTAAACGGAAGCACCGGCTGGATGTTCAGGATGTGCTGGGTTTTCTCGAGCGGCCCGGTCTCGAAATTGATGTTCCATTGAAACGGCAGGCTGATCAGGTCCGCTACCGGGTTCTGCGCCTCTCTGGCCAACTCTGAGGCATCCTCTTGAGCCCATGCCGTGCACGTCCAGCAGGCCAACAAAAGTACGGAAACCCGCATGAAATTGATTCTTGCCGCCAAGTGATCCTCCCGAGCTCACAGTGGCGGGCAGCGCCGCTAAAAAACGTACCGGACCGTGCCGCCCACAAATAGAGTTAGGTTCTTATCGAACTCGCCGCTCACGCGCACATTCTGATCCGTCTGGTCAATCGCCGCATCGCCAATGATATACAATGTGGCGCCCACGGCATAAGAAAGCTTCTTGCTCCCTTGCCAGGTATAGGCGCCCGCCAGCTTCCAAAACGCATCCACCGGAAAATCGAAGGTGCGATCCTCATCGTCGACGGGTGAGCTTTCGTAGGAGAGCCCCAGCGAATAGTACTTCCCCTCGCCGAGCTTGTGCGCATAAGCCACGCCCCCATGCCAGGTGTTGTCCCAGTTGCGGTCGGTCACATCGACAACGGGGTTGGGAGCGCTCGTCACCGACAGCTCATTCCTGCTGAAGGCCGACCACTCCTGCCAGCCGAGGTTAAAGAACAAGCTCTGCTTGTCGTTCAGCTCGTGACGCACGCCGACTTCCAGCCATTGCGGATTGTCCCATTGGATCCGCACATCCTGCTTCGGTACCGCTATGGCAAGGCCCTCGACTTTCAACGTCCCTTCTAGATCGACAGCCGCCTCGCTGCGGTACACCACGCCGATGAGCGTTTCGTCCGATACCCGATAGGTCAATCCCAAGATGGCCTGATAGCCCCAGTCATCGAGCTCTTCGAACTTGGCCTGGCCGTCGGGCCCGGGAAGAAGCCGCCGAATGGCGATCTCCTGCTCGAGCGCCGAGTACAGCAATGACACGCCAACGCCCAGTGACAATCGATCATTCACCTTGTAGGCGTAGGCCGGCGTAAACGCGAGACCGGCCAGACTGACGTTTTGCACCGCATAGCGGGCGACGAAGTCATCGCCATAGTCGAGCCCGCCCCCGAAGGGCGCCGTGACAGAAAAGCCAAAGCGCGAACGCTCGGACAATATCTTGGTGTAGAAGAAACTGGGGATGACGCCCGGCTCGCCTGCGTTGCCGCCGTCACTTCCGCCCGCGGTCGCCACCTCGGGGTCGAACTCCACCTTGGGTGCCGACACCATCAGGCCCGCCAGGATGCTGTCCTCGGTCATGCCGGTCATGCCGGCCGGGTTGGTCCAGGCCGCATCTGCGCTGAAGGTGTTCGTCGGGTTGGCCACACCGGCGGTGCCCAAGCTGCCGGGCGTACCCACCTCGCTGAGGTAGAACCCTGCCGCGTGGGCGAATTGCATGCCGATCAGCAGGACAGCCGCTGCCGCCAGCCGAGGCGTGTTAATTCCACGCCTGTTCATAATTCCTCCTCATACCGCCTCGACAGAGATCCCTGTCCTTGTAAGGCTCCCGCTCCTGTTCCGTGCTGATTCATTTTCCCGTTTCACTAACGGTTTTTATCTGACGATTTCCGCCTTGGGCGTTTGCCAGGTCTTCATCTTCTCCAAATCCGGAACGTAGATCCGCATAATGGCGCCGATGTCCTCGTCCTTGCGGTTGATCGGCAGCCAGTTCTCCTCGGGTACGCCTTTTGGCTTCGCAGCCGCGATGTAGATGGCGATGCCGCCGTCCTTGTCGAGCTTCATCCCCGCGTTCTCGCCCACGCTGTACTTCTTGCGGTCATTGGGAATGAAGAAGCCGTTCGTCACGTCGTAGAGCGTCACCGACCAGAACGCCTTCGCCGGCGGCAAGTCCTTCTTCGCCATGCGGATGACGTAGTCGTGCTGCGCATTCATGGGCTTGCCGTCCACAGTCGAAATCGCCGGGTAGAGCGCCTCGCTCGCCGGCATGCCGATGGGACCAAGGATGGACTGAAACAGCAGCAACTCAAGCGTCATTCGCCCCTTCGCCAAGAACATGCCCGTCATGTTCTTGGCGAATTCCGGGTCGGTCGCTTTTGCGAGCTCGGTCGGCGCGATCCGCTCGGCCGCTG
>CAYGAS010000163.1:0-19517 GCA_964347935.1 uncultured Nitrospiraceae bacterium
TCTCCTTACCTGTGCGGCCCACTGCGCATCGACCGGTTGCGGAAGCTCGAACAACCGGAGATCAAGCGCAAGATTGGTGATGTAAATGAAGTTTCCATGACGCACCAAACTCGCGGGGAAAAGCAGCCCGATCGGTGTGCCTTTTGGGCTGATCCCGAAGAAGTCGCCGAGCTTGGCGATCACACGTCCGGTTGGGTCGAGCACGACGATTTCATCGGCTTGGTTCGCCGCGATCCAAATGTTGTCGTCTTCGTCGATGATCAGGCCATCGGCACCATTGACGCTATTGACGAAGACCTCGGGCGTTCCGGCAGTGAAACCCGCCTCAACAGGGATTCTCACCACGGTGTCATTGCCCGTATTAGCTACGAACAGGCTCGATTCGTCCTTGTTAAAGGCAAGTCCGTTCGCGCCAAAAGGCGGAACTCCCGCCGTACGCAGCAGCTCGTTATTTACCCACTCATCAGGATCACCGCCCGTCGGACCGGTCCGCCAGACAATACCTTGGAACGAATCCGAAATGTAAACGTTTCCCGAGCTGTCGAAGGTCATGACATTCGGCCCTGCTGAATTGCCGCCCGGGATCGTACTGAAGACAACCGATGATCCCGTTGTCGGGTCCACATTCAGCACCTGTTTGCTGCCGAAATCTATGACAAGAAAGTCGCCCGTCGTCGGATGAAATGCCACCTCTAATAAGAGGGTGCTTGAGTCCGCTATTTCGATCTTCCGCACGAGTTGGCCGCTGGGTCTGAAAACAAAGACCTCGCCGACGCCACTGCTGGTCCCACCGACCGCAAAGGTACCCACGTAGACATTACCGTCTGGTCCCACCGTGATGCCCTCGGGGTTGGTCGCCCCCTCAGGGAGCACTGCAAAAGTCGTCGCCGGACTGCGGATCCAGGCAGCCGCACAAAGAGGAACAAGCAGGAGAGTCAATATCGCAAGCCGGGCAACGTTATTCGATTGTTTCATTTCGTTACCTCCTCCATCCGCAAGACGCGGAATCCTTCGGACATTACCCAGCCTTGCTATGCTTTGCAACTGTTGTGTTGATTTACACCGCCCGCGCCGCTCCCCTACGAGCCCAGTCGAGATGAGCTTGCCAGCTGAAGATCGAGCCTCGCGACGACACTTCGCAGCCCCGCCGTCGGCTGCAGCCAACGTGCGGGCCCGTATCAAAAAAGGATCGTGTCCTCTTTAGATCGTTCTAAAGGCCTATCAATTCGGCATGCACGCCCTGCGTTTGAACCGCCTTGAGCAAATTCGCCGAACTGTTTTTCACGGGATCGTATTCGACGATCATCAGGTGCGGCTTTTCGTCGTGGTAGACCGCCGCCATCACGCCGGTTTCTCCGAGCATTCTGTCCCGCAGTTGTTCCAGGTGCGCATGATCCAACGCTTCATCGATGTGAATCGTCACATCCACCATTTGAATCGTCATTTTTCGCCCTCCTGTGCGTCGCCGGTTATCCAAACCAACGACGCGTACACATAAGTAGAAGCCGTGCCGGCCGCCTTGTCGCGGCGAACAGCACATTGGCGACCGCCGGCGCACTCGGTGGACTGCCAGGCTTGCCGACGCCGCTCGGCGCCTCGCCGCTCGGTGTCATGTGCTCGTCGACCTGCGGCAGCTGCTCACGTACAAAATAAAAACCCTGTCTACCTCCGGTAGACAGGGCTCTGGTACTGGTCACACGCCGCGTTGCGTGATTCCAAGTACCGCCTGGTAGTCTGCCGCCTCCGGCTGCATTTCGCGCACGTGCGGCCGCGCTCATGCGTGCCTACCAGGAGAGCTTAAGCTACGACGATCTCTATACGTTGTCCTTGATCAGGGTCAATTTTACGGTGATTCGCAGTTATGCTCTGCAACATAATCATTTAGTTATGTATGCAGCCACGTCGTAACCACCCTCTTTGCGTGGGGCGTCTGCGCGCTCCCGCTGCACGTGACCGAGATCCCCGCAATGAACAAAATGATCGGCAGCGCTATCGTCAGCAGCCGACTCCTTTTAAACGTCTTAGATTTCCCTCTCATAGAGCCCCTCTCGCCCAATGCGGGTTTTCAACGCCTCTTTCGACCCACGCTGACTGTCCCCGCCCGCTGCATGTCGTCTATACCTTATAGATGCCAGAAAGCCGACTGCAGCGAAACAGGCAATCATGTGCGCGCGGCGGCCGCTCGCACCGACGCACAAAGGCCATGCCGTCTAGTCAGTGCTACCCCTCGCCGGGGCAAGCTGGCGGGACAACCCCGATCACACGCACTGCGTATCAGCCGGTCTCCACGCGAGCCCGGTCATCGGTGACCCAAAGGAATACCGCGATCCGAGCACCAGTCGACTCAGCGTGTGATATCGAGCAGCAACGCGTCACTTTCGAGTAGCTCGACGGACTGGCTGCTAACCGTCTCGCGTGGTCGAGTCCAGCGAATGGCGGGCAGAAGATTGCTGTAATCATCGGTCCACAGAGCCCGCTGCCTGGCGGCGGGACGCGGCGCGCCCGGCGGCAATGCATCGGCCGTACGCGCCAGCAGCAACCACTCGCTGGGCAAGCCGGACTGCGGCTCTCGGCGATCGATGGTGACCAACGCGAGCCCGAAATGCTGCGCGAGCGCCGCGACAACCGGGGCCAGGGCAAGGTAGCGATTGCTCACGTGCAGGGCAAGCACGCCTGCGCGCAGTTCGAGATGCGTTAGATAGACCTCGAATGCTTCCCGTGTCAGCAGGTGCACGGGGATAGAGCCGCTACTGAAGGCATCGACGGCGAGCACATCGTAGCGCTGCGGGTCCTCGCGCTCGAGCGATACGCGTCCGTCACCGAGAATGATCTCGATATTCGCTCCGCTGTGCTTCACGAAGCTGAAAAGGGCCTGCGGTCCGGCCGCCAGGCGCACTACATTCGGGTCAATCTCATAGAACCGGAAGTGATCGCCCGGTCTCCCGTACGTGGCCAGCGTGCCCACCCCCAAACCGACGACGCCGACCCGCAGCGGCCGTCCCTCGCGGCGGCGCGTATGCTTCTGCAGCGCCCAGCCGATACCGGACTCCGCTGTGTAATAGGCGGTCGGCGTCATCGCTCGCTCAGGCGAAAGGTATTGCAGGCCGTGTAGCGTGCGCCCGTGCCACAGGCTTAGCGCGAGCTTATCGTCGGCTTCCATGCTCGCGCTGACACGCAACACCCCGAAGAAGTTGCGCGACATCGTAACGGCGCTTCCTACAGCGTCCCAGGCAAAACTGATATGGACCAACCCGAGCAGCGCGAGCGCTGCCGCGATGGCCCCAAATCTCCGTGCCCCCTCAGACAGCGGCCAATTGTTCCATGGAGTAATTCTTCCCGTCAGGCGCGCGAGACTTGGAACAGCGGATGCGATCGGCGCAGTGCCTGCGGCTCGACGCTTTCCGAACAAATAGAGAGTGAGTGCCGGCAGGCCGGCAACGGCCGCGACATACGGCCAGTGCTGTGGGAGCTGGAAAAGCGCCAGCGCAGCGGGACCCAGGGACTCCGCATAGACAAGAACGACCAATAATGCGCTTGCAAGCAGCGGAACGTACGCCGTGGCCGCAGAGCCGCGATCCCGCCACAGCACGACAGCAACCAGCGCGAGCGTGCTCACCAGCGCGATCGAGAGCTCCCAGTAGGCTGGAAAATACAGCGGGGCGAGAATTCCCACGAATACGCCGCCGAAGGCACCACCAGCGCTGATGCTGAGATAGAAGACCGTCAGATGCGATCGAGACGGCCTCAGGCGAACGAGTTCGCCATGACAGACCATGCAGACTACGAACAGCGACACGGCATACAGCAGAACCTGCGGTACAAACGGGCCGGCGACACCATGCTGAATAGCGAGCGTCACAAGCACGATGACAGGCACCAGTAGCGTCAGGTAAAAATTTCGTGCATACCAGCCCGCGCCGCCGAAACAAAGCACGAAGGACAGCAGGTAGAGCGCCAGCGGCAGCGCCCACAGAAAAGGAACGACCGCAATCTCCTGCGAGAGCTGGTTGGTGACTGCCAGCAGCACCGAGGACGCGCAGCCGGCCAGAGCGAACCACAGGAGCACACGTGTCGGCGTCGGAGGCGCTTCGCTCGCCTTCGGCGTCGTGATCCGCTCCAACCCCTGGCCGGTGACGGAAACCTTGTGCGCCGCGACGATCGCTGCACCGATCATGCCGGCTGCGAACACTGCGTAACCCACGGTCCAAAGCGCGGCTTGCAGCTTCAGCGGCACCAACACCTCAACGACGAACGGATAACTCAATAGCCCAACGAGTGACCCCACGTTCGAAAGCGCATAAAGACGGTAAGGCGACTCGCCGCGGTGCGTCAGGCTGAACCAGCGTTGCAACAGCGGCGCGGTGGCCGACAGTGTGAGGAATTGAACGCCGACCGCAACGCCGAGCAAGAGCAGGATGTGGGCGATGGGCGATGTCCCGCCGTGCGGCTGCCAGCTATTGTCCGGCAGCAACGGCCACTGCCAAGCGATGGCAAGGGCGGTGAGCGTCGCCAGGGACACGGTGACCAGCCCGATGTGGACGTTACGCTGCAGCGTGAGGCGGGGGCGCGCCGCAAGCCAGTGCGCATAGGCATAGCCGCACAACAGGGCGGACTGGAAGAACAACATGCAGGTGGTCCACACGGCCGCCACGCCCCCGTGCCAGGGCAGGATGAACTTCCCGAGCAGCATCTGCACCTTGAAGAGCAGGACGGCGCTAAGAAACGTCGTGATGCCGTAAACCCACATGGACCTTACCACCCGGGACATACCAAAAATTGGCGCGATGATACTCCTAACGCGAACGCCTTGTTAGATGCCGGCACTAAGGTGACGGCGGGATAACCCTCGCCTCGACGGGAGCGGTTCCTGGCGGTCTGGCGGCGCGCGCCGTGGCCTATGGTCGATCACGGAGTGCTGGCTGCTCGCAAGACCATTGCGTCGGTACACGGCAAGCCAAGGCACGGCCGTGGGTAACAAAGCCGGTGCCGTGTTAGCCTAGCCTGGGCAAAGGCACGCCCGGGCGCCTTCGAGCGCCAGCGAGGTTACGTCATGTTTGACACCAAACGTCTCTCGATATGCCTGACGGCACACGCAATGCTGTGGCTTATCGCGTCCACTGTTACCGCTCAGGCTCAGCTTGCGCCAACCCCCCAGACCGGTGCAGGCCCCATGTACCGCTCCGATGCGCCGGCGACCGTCAACCTCTGGCAACCCGGAGATCCCGGGCAGCCGCTTCACATCGATGGCTGGGTGCGCGGCACGGACGGAAAGCCCATTGTCGGCGCGACCTTGAATGTCTGGCAAGCGGATGCGACCGGCAGCTACCACGAGGATCGATACAGGGCCACCTTGCGCACGGGCAAAGACGGCAAGTATCGCTTCAGCACGGTGCTACCGGGACAGTACTACAGCGCCAAACACATCCACGTCGCGGTCACGCATGAGGCGTACGAAGAAGTGGTGACGCGAATCCTCTTCAAAGGGGATCCCCATCTCGACGAGGTCACGACTCGCGAGCTGGCCATTCCGCTCGAGGAAGGGACAATTAAAGGTAAGACTTTCTTGTTCGGCCGCTTCGACATCGTGATGCAGCCGATTGGGCAGAAGTGAGCATCGTGCCGAAGCGGATCCAGCCATGGCGCGGTTCCCTTGGAGACGTCGCAGAAGCGACGTTATTCCTTGCCGTAATTGTTCCTGCCCTCGTAGTACGAGCACTTGCTGCAACGCGGATTGTGGCCGGGATAGTCGCCTTCCAGCAACTCCACCATGTCGGCGAGTTTGCACTCGATGCCGGCCACGTCAATGCTCACCAGATCGACATGCGCATCGAATCTCACCTCTAGCGAGGGATCGCTTTTGTCGGCCACGAAATAATGCAAGAGATACGCACGATCCGAAACCCGATGCCCGTGCTCGCGGAACATCAATCCGTAGGCGGTAAGCTGGTCGACGTAGTATCTCTGCTTGTCCTCGGCGGGCGCATTGCCCGATGACTTGTAATCCGCCGGCACCAAGCGGCCATCGGCCTCCAATAGGACATCGTCGATTTTGCCCTGCAAGACGTAGCCGGCCGCCTCATTGACGACCCGGAGAGCCGACAACTTCTCCCTCCATTCATTCAGTTGTCGGAGGTCGGTGTACGGCTGGATGCCCTGGTTCTCGAGTTCTTGCGCTTCCGGCGGAAACCTTTTTTCAGCGCGATACTTGTCGTATCGATGTTTTAAGATGCTGTCGAGCGCGGTGTTCAACAGAAGCGGCAACATGGGCGCTTTCTTGTAGTGATTGTCGACCCAGAAGCACGCCTTGCATTCGCTGTATGCGTAGAGCCCGCTAGGGCTCAGCTTCCACAATCCTTCTTTGGTTTTCATGCCTCCATTGAATGCCCTCGCGCTGCAATTGCTATACCCCTACCATTAGCACGAAAGTGCACTTCGTTGGCAGCCGGAGACTCCCGTTACGGCACAGAACAAGTCATGTCTTGTCCACAACAGAGCGGGGATTTGATCTTCCCGTGCCCGTTGGGGCATTTTGAAATCTGTACTTCCTTCCTATCAGGAAGCTTGAGCATGTCATTGTCGAGGGGAGCGTCGCATTTGCCGCAGGTCGCGTTAACGCTCATTCCGCATTTTGCACATTCATAGGTCGCCATCTTTCTCCTCCTGCATTGATAGATTGCTAACGCCCCTCGCCGGGGCTGGGTGAGCGGATAAGCGAAAGCCTGCCCCCGAATCGCATGCAAAGTCAAGCGTCGCTATAAAGCAAAGCGTGGGGCAACATGCCGATCTTTCATCGCTTCGCCCGTGCCGCGGGGTCAGCCTTTGGTCGCGCAAGCGATTGCTTTTAAGTCGGGCGCGTCCCGGCTTCGACATCGAGGCGCCGCAGCCGCATGAGACTATCCCCCTGTGCGTGACTGACCGCACGGGCACCATTCGCGCTAACTTGATTTAGCGCCGACGCCCAGCGCCTTCAGAAAGGCATCAGACAGCTCGCCTCGGCCAGCTTTGTCGATAATCTGTATCGCTGTCTGCGCGATTTCGGCCAGGGGACCGGTAAAAAACACCATCCCAAGCTCGAGCGTGACGGGTACATCAGCAATCGGGTTTTGCACATTTCGATGTGACGGCGGCGTGAACAGCATCTGGATTTCGCTGACCTCGTCCGGAATCTTTTCGCAGCCGCCTGCCGGAGCGACGAAGGCGAAAAGTTCTTCCGGACTACCAAACATGACACTTTCCTCCTTGAATTCCACATCACCCGCTTTGGCTGTAAATTCAACCTTGAAATCGGTTTTCATCGCTACCTCCGAAGTACACGTCTGCTCGCGTGTTAAGCCCGGCGTCACCCGCCACGGGGGTCCGCAATTGCGCAGATTCTTTGCTCGTAAGCGCTTCTGCAAAGACCCCGCGTTGTCGTTCTACTGCCACAACCGGCAGCCGTTCTTCCCGGGGCTCGCGCGAAGAATATCGTGCATGGATGCAGTTTGACACACCGCAGATGAACATAGCTTTCTCGAATACAGGTTGTCTACCGGCTTCCGGCACTGTCATACAGCGCTGCCCCGCCATTCCTGAGTTAAATATTTCTGTACTTCAGACCACGTTGTCTGTAGCCAAAACTAAACCCGAGGACAGCCACTCAAATCTAGTCCGTTCACGCCCAACTTTGATTTGGATCAAAAGGAATGACCTTTTCAGGTGTTCCCGTCCCGGTGCAGCGCGAAACTATTGGGACTTGCTCGACGCTTCGTAATAGGCTGACGCGAAGCGTCAAACGGTAGATGGCGTTACTCTGTGGGAAGGGCGATGCGAGCGATTCTACTTGCTCTGTCCATCTCGGTTTCAGCGGGGGGTGATGCAGTCATGGCACAGGACGTCAATGATCAGGTGCGCCTCCCTTCGCCGAACCGGACAGGAACCTTTGCCCTCGAGGAGGCGCTGCAAAAGCGCCGCTCCGTGCGCGAGTTCGGGCGCAGTCCGCTCCAGTTGGCAGAGATTTCGCAGATCCTCTGGTCGGCACAGGGAGTCACCCACGCGGAGGGATTCAGGACGGCTCCGTCGGCCGGCGCGCTCTATCCCCTCGAGACCTATTTGGTCGTTGGCGATGTCGCGGGCCTGCCGCCGGGCTTTTACCGATACGATCCAGGCGAGCACGCGCTCACGTTGATACGCCGCGGCGATTTGCGTGCACGTCTGGCAGCGGCCGCCTTAGGCCAGAGCTGGATCCGAGGCGCGCCGGCCGTCTTGGCCCTTACAGGCGTTTACCGGCGCACCACCGGCAAGTACGGCGAGCGGGGTCGGCGCTACGTCCACATCGAAGTGGGACACGCCGCGCAAAATGTCTACCTTGAAGCCGCCGCGCGCGGGCTTGCGACCGCCATGGTCGGCGCTTTCGTTGATGCCGAGGTTGTGGAGGTTCTCGGGCTGCCCGGCGATCACGCACCGCTTGCGCTTATGCCCTTCGGACACATTCGCTGAAAACACACAGTCTGTTTGACCTGGATCATCGACACCGAAGCGCCGGCGTGCTGGTCTTGACATGAGGAGAAATGAAATGTCATTCAGCGATGCCATCATTCAGCAGGTTTGGGAGAAAGGCCGAACCATGTTCGATCAGGACGGCGTTATTTGGCGCAAAGACGAGTGCGGAGCGTGGATGAATCGAGCGCAGTATGGGAACGAGCACTCCGAGTATGGCTGGAAGATCGAGAATGTTTCCGTAGGTGGTCCAGACATTGTGGAGAACTTACGTCCGTTCCACCGACAGAACATCTTCGACACCGCGAACCATCGAGCCAAGTGTCATGTCACGGCCGATCGAACGGGCTTAGGTGCTCGGGAGCACATCAAGGAGCCGCGTAACAGAAAAGTCTGACATTCGCGCCGGCATGACGCCTACGCAGCACGGCAACACGTCGGAAAAATATTCCTGAAAGATGCCTGCCTTCGTCTTTAATTGGCGCCGGCTGGCTGCGGGCTCAAATAGAAACGAAAGACTTCTCCTTGAGGGAGGCGGCGAACCCATCGGCCACCTCGTGCACCTTGGCCCAGTGCCTTAGCGCCTTCATGTTTCCGATCCAGCGCCGCACATTGGGATAATCCTGGTACGTGCAGTGCACCAGCTCGCCCAGCGTCACCATCTCGGCGCCGACATAGTCGGCGAGCGTGACAGTGTCCCCACACAGGAACTTGCGGCTCGCCCCGATCAGGTCCTTGTCGAGGATACCAAGCCAATGCTGGGCCTTCTCCTTGCCCCAGGCAACGGTGCCGGACTGGGCGTCCCCGCTTGGGCGCTGGTGGTGGGGGAAGAGCTGCGGGTAGACCAGACTATAGCCATGGTCCTTGTAAAAGTTGCTGTAGAACCACTCCATCGCCTCCTCGACACGCGCGCGCTGCTTAACGTCCTTGGGGTAGGCGGCTGATCCGGTCTTGTCAGCGAGATAGCGAAGGATCGCGCCGCTCTCGGTGAGTCGGAATCCGTCGTCGTCCAGCGTCGGCACAAGGCAGTTGGGGTTGAGCGCCTTGTACTCGGGCTTCAGGTGCTCGCCCTTCATGAGATCGACCAAATGGTAATCGAGCGCAATGCCCTCCTCTGCCGCGAACATCATGACCATGCGGCTCGTAGTCGAGACGGGGTGGTAATAGAGTTTCATTTCTTTCTCCAGTGGCGCAAGCCTAGCGGGACCTAGAGGTGCGTAATTTAAGAGCCGGCGGCAGCAGGTGCAAGAGCTCGCTTTCCGGCTACCTTCGTCGGCATATCAGCTGCGACTGCGCTCTGCCGTCGGTTTTGGACGTGAGTCAAAAGCTATCGATCAGTTTCTGAAGCCGCTTTTGCAGCGACGCGGGTGCCTCACCTTTGGCTGTTCGCGGAAGCTACGGTCTGCGCGTTTCCGCCTTCACCGTGCTCCCCATCGATCCTTGAGGCTATACCAAGCGATCATCGCGGGCAGAAACCAGGGGCGGCCGCGGTACAGCGGTCGCGTCTGAAACGGCGCCTCGTCGAACGCGGTTTTGCCATCCGCATCACCCAGGATTTGCAGCGCCACCTTCTGGCCTAACCATCTAGCCCAGACGACACCTGAGCCGCAGAAGCCGGTCGCGTAGTGAATGCCTTCGTGCATTGCGACCTTCGGCAGGTAGTCGAACGTATAGCCGGTGTACCCCCACCACGAGTGAGTCACCTTTACACCATCGAGCTCTGGAAAGATCTCCACCAAGTTGCGATACAGCTGTCGGAACTTCGCCTTCGGATCTCTTGTCTCGGCCCCGCGGCGTCCGCCGAAGACTATGCGCGTACCGTCCGGCGACGGCCGATAGTAGTGATAAAGGTTACGGCTTTCGCCGATCATCCGACCCTTCGGCATCAAACGGTCCATGAGCGCCGGATCGAGCGGCTCGGTGGTGATGATCTGACTCGGAATCGGGACGATCCGCCGCTGCAGCCAAGGCGTCGCAGACCCCGTGTAGCCGTTCGTGGCAACGACGACATTTCGCGTGCGCACGCGGCCGCGCGCAGTGTGCACTTCAAAGCCTTCCTGGTCGCGGCGTATCCCGCCCACAGGTGTATGGGCGTGGACCGATGCCCCGGCTGCCTGCGCGCGCTCCAACATACCGTTTTGCAACAGCCCTGGATGAAGCCCGCCCACGTCCGGCTTTAGCAATCCGCCATAGTAAAAGTCGCTCCCGATTTCGCCGTGTTGTTCTGACCTCGGCACCATGTAGGCGCCGAGGTCGAGATGCTTGTTCATGAGCTCGGCCTCGCGCGCCATGGCCGCATAATGGACGGGGCGAACGGCACCCGTGAAGTGCCCGCTCATGACAAAGCCGCAATCGATACCTTCCTCATCGATGAATCGCGCCAGGTCTAGGCGGGCGCGCTGGCCCTCTTCGTAGATCGCTTTCGAACGCGCGAGCCCGAAGATCTCGATCATCTTGCTGAAACGGATTTTGATGTTGCCGCTGGCAATCCCGCCGTTTCGACTGGATGCGCCTTCGCCGGGCCGGTCCTGATCAAAAACCGCCACCGTACGACCCGCCCGCGCCAGCGCCAGGGCCGCACTCAAGCCAGCAAACCCGGCACCGACCACAACGGCGTCGGCTCGCACGGGAACCGTCTGCTGCGGCAAATCAAGTAAGGGAGCCGCTTCCCACCAATAAGGGTGAGACGCGGGAACGAGCATCGCCGTATGGGTCATATGATCTGAGGCTACCCGACCGGCCCCGAGCGCGATCGGCCCTCTACTTGCGCTTTGCCCGCGCTATGGCGTCGGCAATCATTCGGCGCGCGGTCGCCGCATCCATCCAGTCGCCGATCTTGACCCATTTGCCAGCCTCGAGGTCCTTGTAATGCTCGAAGAAATGCTGAATCTGTTTCAGCGTGATCTCCGGCAAGTCAGTAAAATTATTGATGCCTTCGTACCGCTTGGTCAGATGGGATGACGGCACGGCGATGATCTTTTCGTCGTGGCCGGAGTCGTCTTCCATCATCAGTGCCCCGATCGGCCGCACGTTAATGACGCAACCGGGCACAAGCTCGCGCGTATTGCAGATCAGCACATCGATCGGATCGCCATCCTCCGACAGGGTGTGCGGCACAAAACCGTAGTTGCCGGGATAAGTCATCGGTGTGTAAAGGAAGCGGTCGACAACGAGCGTGCCGGCCTCCTTGTCAAGCTCGTACTTGATGGGGTGCCCGCCCACCGACACCTCAACGATCACATTGACATCGTTCGGCGGGTTAGTGCCGATTGGAATGGCTTCGATGCGCATGCTTTACCGCCTCCTCCCTCCTGGATCGGGTCGCAATTTTTTGTCAGATGATGCGAAGGTCGCCATCATGTCGCCCCCGTGTGCATCTTGCTTCACCGCTTCTGTCCGAAGAGATAATAACACGACGCGTCAAATACGAGGGGGTGGACGCCGATGATTGAGCTCTAAAGTGCCTACCAATGAGGGACTACGCCATGTTACTCCGATTTGGGTGCTAAGTTTGCTGTCGGCCGGTGCCGACCCCTCTCTGTCGGTAAGTAGATAGGGCGGATGATGGGCCGGTTCTACATTTTTCGCCTGCAAGTTGATCCGCCTCAATGCTAGGCGCGGCCGAGTGTGATAACAAAGATACTGCAACAATACCTGCCCGATACAGCTGTGTCTTCTAGCGAGACGGAGCTTCACTGTTGCACCATCTTGTGATCGTCGCACGTACACCGGTCGGCCATTTGACCGGGGGAAGGACGCGACATAGGAGGTAACCATGATAGTGCAAGACATTATGACCTCTAAGGTGGAATCGGTCAGTCCCGAGCTCTCCGTCCAGCAAACGGCACGCAAGATGCGTGAGATGAACATCGGTTCGATGCCCGTACTGGAAAATGGCAAGCTCATAGGGATGATTACGGATCGAGATATCTGCTGCCGTGTGGTCGGCGAAGGCCGCGAGCCGGCAAGCACCAAAGTCCGGGAAATCATGTCGACCGATGTCAGTTACTGCTTCAAGGACCAGAACGCCTCGGATGCGGCGCAACTCATGGAAGATATGCACATCCGCCGCCTCGCGGTGCTGAACCGCGACAAGACTATGGCGGGCTTCCTCTCCGTTGACGACCTAGCGCGGCATTCACACGAGCTCGCCGGAGAGGTTCTGGAGGCGATGGGTCCGGCCCACTGAGAGCGGACTTTGCTTTCGACGGCGGCGCAACTCGCGTCGCCGTCTATTTATGCTCCTACACGAATCCCTTCGTGCGTGTGCTTTATGAGGACGTAGCCACGAGGGGAAAAACGCTCGACCTATTCTCTGCCGAAGGCATCGCGCAAAGACTCGAATAACGGCCGAATCGTCTCTTGGATCCGTTTACGCCCGACGTCATGGCGGATACCGCGCGCGAAGCCAGCGACCTTGCCGGTGAACGTTTGGTTGAGCAGACCAACCAGGGTCCCGCCGCGATAAGGCAAGCAGGCGATCATATTTTGCAAAACATCGTAGGTATGCGTGACGTAGTAGTGTCGCTCCGCGACCAGCGCGTAGCTCTCGTTGATGTCGACCATCCAGTGCGCAAGCACAAAGGTCGGCCGACCTCGGGTCATCCTCTTGATAAGAACGTGGCGCTGCTGGTATGCCTCGGCGCCGGCGTGCGGGTACTCGCGAAATGCGAGGTAAAAGCGGGGAAAATAGATTCGCAAAAGATTGATCGAATCGAGCGCAAAGCGTAGTCCCTCGCCCGCATCCACGGCTCCGCCCTGGCCCCGGTCATAAGGTGCGATACCGTTCAGGCCGCGTGCGCGGTAGGCTTGGTATCGGGCTTGCAGAACACGCCGAAGGGTGCTTGTCATTGCTTCAGCCGCCTTGGCGTGCCTCGACCTGCCCTGCGCAATATCCGCTGCCGCAGCTTGAAACGATCTTATTTCCTGCGTACTGAAATTGAACTCGTCACCCTCATGCACGCTTAACAAGCGGCCAATCTCCGCTGCCTCGTCCGGCCCAAAGACGACAGCCTGGCCAAATACATCACTGGCTTCGCCGTTGAGATCATAGGCCGTGGGCGCATGCTGGTGCGCCTGCAGACTGATTCGGTCGGCGATCTTCGTGGCGACCTCTGGCACTTTAGCGGGCACGAGAACCAGCAGGGTCGCCGCAAGCTGCGAAGGCTCCAGCTCGATTTGCGAGAATCCGCGGCTAACGACCTTGCCCTGCTGAAGTGCCTCGAGCTGGGGGCCGGTCAATGCGGCGCGCTCAAGGAGTATCTCAGCACTGAGGCGGGTGGTCGCCGTGCCGATTTGCGACTCGGCTGCAACCGTGCTCCACGGTATGCACAGCGCCAAGCCGAACACCGCTAGGCGAAGGACAAAAAGTGTGGGCACGATCAAGTTCCTAACCGAACAGTCCCTGCGCGCGCTGGGGTTCATCTGCCCTTAATATATATGTACCGGTGTACCGCGTCGTGGCCGCTTACACAAAAAGACGCCCGGCGCGCCTTTTGCTAACGGGTGCGGGCGAGAAAGACCTCCTTGCCGGTGTCGAGGTCGAGGTAAACATCGACATCACCCTCGTTTCGCAGGAACTTGAGGCGACTGGGTTCTTGGTCAGTTGGCACCGAGCCTAACTTTTGACTGAGCGAACCTTCGAACTCCCAACCGTCCGGCGTAGCCAATGCAAACGAGGTGCCGCGCAGATACACGCCGGCGGCGATACGGGGGCCGTCAAAAAACCAGCAGGCGGCTACCTTGCCCTTAGCCCCGAGGGCGAGCGTTCCAAACGCGAGCCAGTCGCACTCCGTGGCCAGACCGCGCTGTTGGTCGACGACCGCCACGTCGATGGCCTTCCCGCCCTCGAGGAAGCGTAGACCTTCCGCCTGCAAACCCTCGATGAATGCCTCGACATCGACAGGATGCATGAAGCCGACGCGGGCGATCTCCTCGTCGGCGCAAAACGTGGCACTGGGAACATCAGCGACGAACCCGTCCCAGCCGCTGCGGTACCTCGACTCGATGGCGTCACGGCGGACGATGACGGAGATTCCTTCGATCAGGACAGCCATGATTTTTTCCAAGCGACTTAAGGAAAACGCCCGGCGATGCGCGGTATCGACCTTGCCCGCAAAACGGGCTGCGTTACCGATGGAAGTCTAAGACCTGACACCCACACACGCCAGCACACCCAGCGACCTCGTTTTGCCCTCCACCCTATCGGCCGCCGCGTCGCGGCCTTCTACACTGCCTCGACTTTTTGCCAAACAACCTCAAATCTTGATCGAGATCAAGGCCCCCAATTGCACAATACGCAAGGCTTGGGTGACAGGACTACTTCATGGACAGGAACCACGTACGCGCGCCACGGGTCTGATGGAGTTGCGAGGGCGAGTTTGCGTTTCGATGCCGAGCGTAGCGCATCACGGAGCGCGGCGCAAAGGGCTGCGCCATCGATCCATTGTGTTTTTGTCGATGCAGGGACGCGGTACGTGCGACTGCAAGCGCGAGACCGCACGGGTGCTGTGCTCTCTGATCAAGTGGTTCCAAGCAACAGCGACTGGCACAAGCTGATGCCGGACGCTCAGACGGATCCCACCCGCCGTGGCTATGAACCTTCGCGTTGCGTTATCACCGGCAAGCTGGCGGAGGCCGTTCGCGGGAGACTGGGTGGCGGCAAGCTGATTCTTCCGGCGGCGGCATTCTGGCTGGCGGCGCGGGACCTCATACGCCAGTCGATCAACATCGGCTGTGACAGTCTAGCCATGATCGATCTGTCGGCGTCGGGCTATCTGCTGATCGGGGTCGAACCGGGCGGTGGCTTGAAAGACGATCTGTTGTTGATGAATCCGCGTTGTGGAGCCGGATCCGGTATCAACCTCGATCGAGTGCTGCAGAAACTCGGCATCGAACAAGCGGCGGTCGATCAACTCCTCGCAGCTTATCTGGGGGACGCTGGCCGCGAACGGCGCAACTTGGCGACGGTTCGCGTCGATCGCTGCGGCGTGTTCAGTACCTCAGCCACCGTTTCCGACAAGAACCAAGGGATCCCGCTACATGCGGCACTGGCCACCACCTTGAAGTCTGAAGTGTTGAAGGCGGTTAAAAAATTGCCTTCTGGCTTCGATAAAGTTTATCTAACGGGACGCATTTTTCGCTGGCAGTACGCGCGCGACTGTGCCGCTGACCTGCTGCGCCACAAAGGGGTGGCGGAAGTTGCCTACGATCCCGACAACAACCAGATTCTGGACTCGTTGCAGGCCTTGGTGGCGGAGTCCGGCGTCGAAAATATTGCCCAGCCCGATTCGCGCCTACGCAAGCAGAGCAAGTTGGAACAGTATCCCGCCTTTGCTGCGTTGAAACGGCGCTACGAAGACAGTGGCCACTATCGACGCCTGCCGCCTGAGTCGCTGCGGCGGCTAACTCCCGCTAGCTTGAAGAAAAAATCGCTGATGCTGGCGTTGGATGTAGGCTCGACCATGGCCAAGGCGATGCTCGCCGAATCTGAGAGCGGCCAAGTTGTGTTTCTGAATGCCTATAGCAATGCCGGTGATACCATCGAGACGGTAAAAAAAGTATTTAATGATCTGCATCGCCTGGGAATCGAACAGCTGCCCCTACGCAGCGTCGGGATCACCGGCTCGGCCCGTTACCAGGTGCAACAGGCGCTCGCGCGGATCTATCCAGGGCTGGCCGATCGCGTGACGGTACTCGTGGAGAACTATGCCCACGCGCGCGGTTCCATAGATTGCGCGCGCCGCCACATTGCCTGGCTCAAGCAAAAGGGCTATGCAGCGGTCAACGACCGACTGTGTATCCTGGTCGATATCGGTGGCGAGGACACCAAGATTTCCACGATTGCCCTGGAGCAGGCGGAGCTGTTCGACAATGCCATGAACACCAAGTGCTCCGCCGGAACCGGCAGCCTGATGGATACCCTGAGCGCGATGTTTGGCATCAAGACGGTCGCGGCGGCCCAGGCACAGGCTTTCGCAGCCCCGCGCGCGTTTGCGATCAACGCCACTTGCGCCGTTTTTTTGATGGAGAACGCTAGCAAGCTCCAGGCACAGGGCGTGCCCCGCGACCAGATCCTCGCTTCGGCAAACTGGGCCATCGTGGAGAATATGGCACGCACACTGTGGAGTCAGCTGGAACTGCCCACCCATGCGGTGGTATTGCTGCACGGCCAGACTATGTTGTCGGATCCCTTGCCGCTAGCGGTAACCCATCGGCTGCAATCGTATATCGGCAGCGCTACCCACGCGCTGGTACCGCCGCATCCAGGTCACCGCGCCTGCATCGGCCTGATTCGCAGCATGCAAGAAACCGCGCCACAGGGTCTGGAAGACATCCGTCTGCAAGACCTGCTGAAGGCGAATTTCGAAAAGCGTGTCATCCAGTGCAAGGGCGCCGTGTGTGGCGATCCATTGGCGCGGTGTAACCGGTCCGCGCTGCGCTGGCAGGGCGATGATGGCCGTAAGATCGCCTTTACCGTGGGTGGGTGTACCGCCATTAACGAGCTGCTGTCACGCAAGGGCAGCAAGAAGGCTGAACAACCAGCCGACGCTTACAAGGAAATCTGGAATTTTATCGATAGCCACCAGCCACGCAGCGACGCCGGCAATCGGCTAGTCATTCCACGCAGCTTTGTGGTGTCCGAATGGGCTTACTTTCTGGCCCGCGTTTTCGAGCGCCTCGGCCTCCCGGTGCACGTGGATAATGTACGCGACACCGATCTAAGCGACGCCCAGCCCGACTTCAACGTAGACACTTGCGCTCCACAAATAGGCGCGGTCGGTCAGTACCGGCGTCTGGCAGGCGAACCGCATGGCATGATCCTGGCACCACAGATCCTGAAGCTGCCAACGAACGGAAAAAGCAGTGGGCTAACCTGCACCACCAATCAGGGCGGCGTGGCGGTAGCGAGCAATCTCGCCGCGATGCGCTATCCGAATGCGCGCATTCACGTGTTTCATTTCAGTTTGGAACGTCTCGACGCTGGTTTTTTGTGCGACCAGCTGCTCACAAATCTAGCGCCCGTATTTCGCTATTACGATGTCCGCCCTGATGCTGCTGGCCTGCAAAACATCATTGAAGCCGCCTTGGCAGACCATGCAGGTTTGCGTGGCGAGGTGGCAGATCTCGCCGCTGAATTTGCCGAGCAAGCGCTCGACGAGGGCCGTCAGGTGGCATTGGTAGTCGGCCGTGAATACGTGCTCAACCCGGGGATTTATGATAGCCACATCCGACGTCTGCTTCGCGAACGGCAGCTGACTGTGATCCCCTCTTACGTCCTGGATCTGGAACTGGATCCGGAGTATGGCCATGTCTACTGGCGCAACCCGCACGCGATACTCACGCTGCTGAAAGCGGTGGCACACCGTACCCTGCACGATCGTGTGCGCCATCCACGTCTACGCGAGGTGTTTAGGCGTATCGAACAGGACTCGGCTGGCACGATGCTGCCTGTCGTGCAGGTGTCGACCTTCAGTTGCGGTCCCGACAGCATCACCGCACATTACGTCGCCGAAATCATGAAACAGCGGCCGTTTCTGCGAGTCCAGTCTGATGCGGTGCTGAAAGAGCTCGCGCATCTGGAAAATCGGGTCAACACTTACGTGAAACAGCTGCAGCAGGGCCTGCATGAGAAACTCGGCATCAAAGGTGATGCACCGTTTGAGATAAAAGCGCTCGATGAGTTAGTAGCGGACGATCCCTTGAACCGCGAAACCGACGTGCTTTATTGGCCGACCCTTGGCGATAATCGCACGATGATCGCAGTATCCCGGGCAGCCGGTTTTACGTGCCTGGATAACTATGACGACGGCAGCTACGATCTGCAGGCCTTGGTGAAGACGGGACGCAAGGCCGCCGGTCAGGAAGTTTGCACGCCGCTTGCCGCCCTCTACGCTGACCTGCAACGGGGAGTCGAAGATTTCGTGCGCCGCAAGCAGGCGGGTGATCCCAGCCTCGCTGGCAAGCGCCGATTGGTGTTGATTGACTGCCAGGGTACGGGGCCTTGTCGGCAGGGCCAGTACCCCGGACTGAACCGACTTTTCCTCTATCAGTCGGCACGGCAACGCAATTGCGACGCTGGATGTAACGACTTGCCGTGCGGTGGATTTTTTCAGTTCCGGGTGCTCAGCGAGAACGATGGCTACAGTACCGGCTTTGATGAACGGTTTGCACTGCGTGCCTACCAGGGGCTGCTACTCAAAGGGGTGTTGCAAAGCATTTTGTTCACAGGTGGTGCGGCGTGCCGAGATTACGATGAGTACCAGCGATTTCTTGCCGACTATGGAACGCTGAGGTCGGAAATCTACCGTTTATTGGAGGTCTACCAGGGCCCCGGACCAGCCGGCAGGTGGTTGATACGATGGCTCGGACAAACTGGCTGGGCCGGCATTGCGATCAAGTATTTTCTCTACCGCCTGCACGGGCGCGAGTTCACAAAGCCGCTGCGACGATTTTCCCGGCGCTGGATCGACGTCCGTCCACCAATTCATGACCGGCTAAGAATTCTAATCAGCGGCGAAATTTACATGCGCTTGGCGCAGGCGGAAGAGGTGTTCCGCATTTTGCTCGGTCAGTTGGGCTTTCGCCGGTTCGAAGTGGAGCTTACGCCCGCGCTCGGCTATCTTGAGTACCTCCTTGAGTGGGCGACTCAGCAAGAAGCTTCGCGAATCGCAATCGCCCGCGCTGCGCGGGCTCGGGCTCAGGATCGGCCTAGCAAGCAATTCAATGCCCAAGTGCTGCGCGACAGCAAACGGCGAATGCGTACCGCCCAGCGATTCCGCTTTGTGTTGCGGCAGCTGTCGGCCCGGCCACTGTATAGGGCGAGCAGATTGCGGATGCCGCCATCGGCACACCAAGCAGAGCAGGCTTCATTGGAAATACTGCCGACGTTACAACCCGGTGGTGAATTGGGGCCCTATATCGGGGAGGCGCTGATGGAGCTTCGCGAAGGTGTGGACGTGGTGCTGAATGTCGCGCCGAGTGGTTGCCTGGTCTCTTCCATGGGTGAGCTGTTGACCCCCAGGATCATGGCAGCCAAGGGC
>CAYGAS010000164.1:0-2948 GCA_964347935.1 uncultured Nitrospiraceae bacterium
ACCGGGGAGAGTCCCAGCGGGCGCGACATCACCGCCTACGTCGGCCAGGCCGCGGTGGCGGTGCCGGCGAGCGCCATGCCGTGCGCCAGCTGTCACGGCCCGGACGGACTCGGGCGCCCGGAAGGCGGCGTGATGCCCTCGGACATCACCTGGCGCCAGCTGACGAAGTCCTACGGCGCGGTCTCCCCTTCGGGCCGCGCGCGGCCTGCCTACACGGAAGAGAGCCTCGCCCGCGCGATCCGCACGGGCATGGACGCCGGCGATGCGCGTCTTGACGTCAGCATGCCGCGCTTCCGGATGCACGCCGAGGACATGGCAGACCTGATTGCTTACCTCAAACGGCTCGAGCAGGAGTTGGACCCCGGCCTCAGCGAAACGGCCATCACGCTGGGAACGCTCTTGCCGGAAGGGGGACGCAACGCTGCGCTCGGCGCCGCGATCAAGCAGGTCATCCTGGCCTACTTTGCCGACATCAATGCCCAAGGGGGGATCTACCGTCGGCGCCTCGAGCTGAAGGCCATGGGCGCGCCGACCCGCGAGCTGGTGCTCGCGCGCGGCCAAGCGCTGATCGAGAGCGGCGAGGTGTTCGCTTTGGTCGCGGCGATGACCCTCGGCCTGGAGCGCGAGCTCGATAGCCTCATCGAACAACGGGGCGTCCCGCTGATTGGGCCATTCACAGCGTTTCCAGCCAGTGCGGACGCCCTGCACCGGTTCACGTTCTACCTCTACGGCGGCCTGGGCACGCAGGCGCAGGCGCTGTCGCACTACGCGTCGACCAAGCTCGTGCCGGGCGGTGCAAGGATCGGCGTCGTTTATCCCGGCGACGAGAAGATCCGCGCCATCGCGCAGGCGCTGCAGGCCCAGGCGAAGACACGCCAACGGCCGCTGCCGCTGCTGCGGGAGTACCCGAAGGGACGCACGGATGCGGCGGCGGTGGCAGCCGAGCTCGAGCGCAAGCACGTCGATACCTTGCTTTTTCTCGGCGACGGCGCCGCGCTTGAAGCGCTCGTCTCCGCAGGCGCGAACCGCGGCTGGACGCCTTACGTGCTGACGCCGGGGGTGCTGGCGGGCGAGGCCGTGTTCGACCTGCCGCCAGCGTTGGACGGCCGGGTCTTTCTCGCCTATCCGACGGGACCGGCGGACTACAGCAAGGCGGGCGCGGAGGAGTTTAACGAATTTCGCCGGCGCCACGGTTTGGCGCGGGAGCACACGGCCACCCAGATCGCGGCCTATGCGGCGGTCAAGCTGCTTGCCGAGGGACTGAAGGCAGCGGGCCGCGGCTTGAGCCGCGAGAAGCTGGTGCTGGCGCTCGAGAGCCTCTACCAATTCGAGACCGGCCTGACCCCGAAGCTCACCTACGGGCCGAACCGCCGCATCGGCGCGCGCGGCGCCCACATCGTCAAGGTCGACCTGCAAAACAAAGGTTTGCACCCCGGCGCCACCTGGGTCGAGACCGACTGACGCCGGCGCCGCTGCCGCGATCGCCCGGCGCCTGGCATGTGCCGCCACGTGATCCAGTGATCCCCCAATAACGACCGATCAAGCCGCCCTCAGCGGGCGGCGACAGCCCCCGAGCCAGCCATGACCAGCGCGCCCGGCACGCGAGGCGCAGCGGGTGAACACCCCGGATGGGGCGGGCGTTCCGCTGCGCCCGGTTTTTGCACCGCTCGTCGGAATCTGGACTCGCTCTAGCCCTCCACCGCCCCAACCGCGACGAAAGCCGCCAAAAAGCGGACCAGCGCCCTGGCCAAAAGCCCATCCGCCTGCGTTACTTTAATTGGGAATATTTTCACATATCGTGCGAGGGAACGCCGATGAGCTTTACACGTCTCTTTCGATTCGCCGCCTCGCCGACGGCGGTGACTCTCCTTTTAACCGGGATCTCGATGCCGACGGCGGCCCAGGGCGGCCCCGAGGTCCAATTCAGCTGCAAGTTCAACGCCGCTCAGGCCTCGGTCGCCGCCGCCGGTGCCGTCAACAGCAACGGTTCGCCGATGGACACCTGCGGGCTCAGCGTGGGCCTGCAGCAACACAGCAAGGGCCAATGGGTGGCCTACGGCACGCAGGTCGGTGCCACCTTCGGGCCGGACGGCGCCTTTGCCGCCTTGGTGCCGGTCTGCGGTCAACCGCCTTATCCGAGAGCCCTGCGGGCCGAGGTGGTGCTCCAGTGCGACGGGGCGAGTCCGGTCACGGCGTATTGCACCGACGACCGCGCCACCCCCGGCAATCAATCGCGGGTCAGGCTGCCGCGCGACATCGCGCAGCTCTGCACTGACATGTCGAACTTCTGAGACCGCTCGAGCACGCCGCCTACCGTCCTAGGCGGCGCGCCCGACACGACTTCAGGCCAGATGAAAACGGACGGGCATTCGATGCCCGTCCGTTTTCACGTTCGCCCAGTGCCTGATCCCTGCGGCGAGGGGGGCGGGGCTGTTAAAATGCCGGCGTGCGCGAGCCGATCCGTATTCTCACCGTAGCACTAGCGCTTGGCATCTCCGCGCTGCCGCAGCCGGCGCAGAGCGCCGGCGTCGCCGCGCGCGTCAACGGCGCCGTGATTACGAGCGAGCGCGTGGACGCGAGTCTGGCCGGGCTGCTGGAACAGCGCGGCGCGACGGCCGCTGCCGCGCAAGACCCGGCACAGCGCAAAGCGCTGAGGCGCCAGGTGCTCGATGCGCTCATCGGCCAGGAGCTGTTGTGGCAGGAGGCGAGCAAGCAGGGCTACCTCGCCAGCGACGCGGAGGTCAACGCGGCCTTCGACCAGGCGCGCCAGCGCCATGGCTCGGACGAGGTCTTCCGCCAGCGCCTCAAGGAGGGCGCCTTTACCGAGGCCAGCTATCGCGAGGACCTGAAGCGCCAACTCTCGGTGCGCCGCTGGATCGAGCAAACCCTCGCCAAGCGCGTGACCGTGTCCGACGAGGAGATCCACGCGTATTACACGGCCAATACCG
>CAYGAS010000165.1:0-1959 GCA_964347935.1 uncultured Nitrospiraceae bacterium
CCGAGATAGCATGTGTTTGCCAGCCCAAGCGGCCGACCACGTGCTCGCCGGGCTCGAAATCGGGATTCTTGCTTTCGAGAACCATCCCCAGAATGCGACCGACCATGACCTGCCCGGGCACCATCGGCTTGCCACTGAATGTCCAGCCGCCGCCCATCAGCATGCGCATGTATGGATCGAGCGACAAATAGAGATTTCTGATCAGGAACTGGCCTGCTACAAGATCGGGCAAGGCCTGCGTGACGATCTCGAAATCCGCCGGCGTCGGCAAACCGTGAGGCTCGCGGCGGAACAGCACTTGGGTGTTGGACGGTTTCATTGTCGGCCTCTCGGCATTGAGTATATTGGAGCACTGCTGTCATCAGTGCAGGATTACTATGTCCATTCCCGGGCAAACTCGCAACAACCCGATGGTCTCAAGGATAAAATCCACCTGGCGTGATGCGCGCCGTGCCTGGCAAGGACTCACGCATGGATAGTCAGGTACAATTCATGGCGACATGCGCACCTGGTTTTTGGCTGTAGCTCTCATCGCGCCCGCCTATGCGGTGGCCGCATCACCGGTTTCGAGCGACACGGCGAATCGCGCCCTGCTGATGGGCGCCGCCTTGGGCCGTGTGGACATCGTCGAGCACGCGCTCGCCCAGGGGGCCGACATCGAAACGCGTGACCCCTCCGACGAGAAGCTCACCGCACTCATCCTGGCGACGCGGGCCGGCCACGCCAAGGTAGTCGAGCGGCTGCTCGCCGGCGGTGCCGATGTGAATGCGCGTGCTACCGGCGCGCTCACAGCGCTCATGTTTGCCGTCCACGATGACCGGATCGAGCTTGTTGAACGCCTCATCGCGCACGGCGCCGATCCCGATGCACGCGAAGCGCGTGACGGCTATAGCGCGCTTCACATCGCCACACAACGCGGCCACTTGCGAACCCTTAGCTATCTGCTCAAGCACGGTGCCGATCCGAACATCGTCACTGACAAGGACGGGCGGACGCCGCTCATCTTGGCGGCACGACAAGCGAATGGGCTCAAGGCTATTGTCGAGTTGATCGCCAATGGCGCCGACGTGAATCTTGCTGCCAGCGATGGCTACACTGCCTTGATGGCTGCATCGGTGCGCGGACACGCACACATCACCGAGACGCTGATACTGAACAAGGCCGACGTCAATGCAGGATCGAAAAACGGACGCGGCGCTTTGCACCGTGCCGCGATGATAGGTAGCGTTGAGATCGTGGCCCAGCTGCTCAAAGCGGGCGCCCTGATCGAGAAGCGCGCGCATAACGGCGATTCCCCGCTCGGTACGGCGGTCTATTTCGGGCAAGCGGCGGTCGTTAGGCAGCTCATCCAGGCCGGTGCCGACCCGAATGCACCCGCGCGTGATGGCGAGACCCCGCTCATGCTCGCCGTTCGCGGAAATCACCCGGAGATCCTTGCCGCTCTGCTGCGTCAAGGCGTGGACACCAATGCCCAGATCAAGGGCGATGGAAAAACGGCGCTGATGCTGGCGGCCGAGCGCGGCCTCGCCGATGCGGTAAGCCTGCTGCTTGACGCTGGTGCGGACGTGAACCGGCGCAGCGCCGACGGCAGAACGGCGCTTGCCGCCGCCGAGGCCATCGGCAGCGCTGAAACGGCGAGTCTATTGCGCAAAGCGGGCGCTAGAGACTAACCCAGAAAAGCGGGATGGGACGCGCGAAAGGATCTGAGCTTGGGCGCGATCGCGTATGCGCAGACCGCCCGACAAATGAGCAACCATCTGACGCACCGCGATCGACAACCGCGCGGGATGGGGCGCGCAGGACCGAGCAAGCGCGCTGTGGGCTGTATAGCGAGGAAAGAAAGGTCAAGCAGCGCCTGCGCCGAATTCCGCTCCCCACGTTTGTCGGGCTAGCACTCCTTCTGCTTTACGCCAACGCGCTCTTTGCAGCCAACACCGACAAGGTCACCCTCGCTAACGG
>CAYGAS010000166.1:0-10767 GCA_964347935.1 uncultured Nitrospiraceae bacterium
GCAGTGGGTGACGATTGGCGGCTTGTTGCCAAGGTGAGGAGCGAAGGATGATGAGCGGTGCGCAAACGAGATTGGCGGGAGTTTCTCACATCACTCCTCACGCCGTACGCCTCAACAGCAGTTAATATGTTCACCGGTATTGTACAAGCCGTCGGTCAGGTCGCCTCCATCGAGAACGCGGGTGCAGATCGGCGACTCGGCATCGCCGCGGGCGCTCTCGACCTCAGCGACGCGGCCGTAGGCGAAAGCATTTGTGTGAGCGGGGTGTGTCTCACCGCCGTGCGTTTCGAGGCAAAGCAATTCTTCGCGGATGTTTCGAGCGAAACCTTGGCGCGGACCACGCTTGGCGACTTGTACATAGGTGACCACGTCAACCTCGAACGGGCGCTGACAGCAAGTGCGCGCCTCGGGGGCCATCTCGTCACTGGCCATATCGACGGTGTCGGGCACATTCTGGCGCACCGGCACGCCGGTCGCTCGCTCTTTTTGCGTATCGGTGCGCCTGCGGACCTGGCCAAGTACATTGCCGCCAAGGGCTCGATCTGTGCCGACGGCGTCAGCCTTACTGTCAATGCTGTCAGAGGTGTCGAGTTCGACGTCAATCTCGTCCCGCACACCTTGCGCGCGACGACGTTTGGCGATGCCATGACGGGTCGGCGCGTCAATCTTGAAGTGGATATTTTAGCCCGTTACCTGGAGCGCCTGTTGCTTGGCGACAGTCAGCAGCCCCAGGGCGACATCACGCCCGCCTTCCTGGCAAAGCACGGCTTCATCCGCCAGTCGTGAGTCGTTTAACAATTAACCAAGCCGGCCCTAGTCGAGTGGCAAAATCCGGTACTCTATTTTGCTGGACCCGAGTAAGAAAGCGGCCTTGCGTCCCTCCTTGGTCAGGATGAGCTTGGTGACCAAGTGATAGCGCCCGGGAGGCGCATCTTCGGGAATGGGCAAGAGGTCGTGGGCCATATAGTAGCCGGTGCGCGGCATCTGTTCGGTGATGACTTGGCTGTTGGTAGTAATAAGCGTCCCGTCCTCAGCATAAAACTCGCTTATCTCGCGCAACACGAACTCTGGATCGGCTCGCCTTTGCAGGAATAACCTTTTCTCGATTGACAAGTTAGAGCACGGACGGGCTTCCGCTGCATCGGGTTCGATCGCATAGAGCCTGGCGATTGCATAAACGCCTTTCACTGGCAGGGGCGGGTACCTGCTTTGTGCTGCGTGCGTTTCCGCTTCGGTGTATCGATAGGTCGTGTGATAACGTAGCTCTTGATTGCGCCAACTATAGAACTTACACGCCAGCGACGCCTGGGCGCTGCTAAAGGCTACTAACCCGAGCGGCAGCAAAAGCAAGAGATAACCGGTATACGCCGCATACCGGAAATCGAGAAAGCCCCTCGTGAGCCGTTTTAGAGCTACTGATTTCCCCAAAGCTTTCGCACCGTGGCGTACTTGTCGTTAACAGGCTGTGTTTGTGTCGCGGTCGCGTTCGTGATCGGTCGCAGCTGCGGTGCAACCCCGAGCACGAAGGCAAGAACCAGCACACCGGCAAGAACCAGGGCGTCGAACACCGGTGCACCGAGCAGTCTTGGCCTGTCGCTGAGCCGCGGGCGTGCCTGCAGGAGCGCGACCGGCGAGTCGGCGGCACCGACAGCCTTTGTCATCGCGGTGGACCGCAGCGCCGGCGACAAAAGCAAGCGTGGCAGTCGCACACGCCGGTGCTGGAGTAGTGCCTTTCGGAACTTGCGAACCGTCTGAAAGCGCCGCTCAGGTTCCTTGGCCATCGCTTTGAGAATAACCTTTTCCAGTTCTGCCGGGATTTCCGTCTGGAACCTTCGTGGTGCCGGGGGGGTCTCTTGCACATGCGCGTGCATAAGCGCGTAGTTGGTCTTGCGTTGGAATGGCAAACGACCGGTTACGGTCTCAAACATGGTGATGCCGAGCGTGTAAATATCGGAGCGCTGGTCGACTGCACGACCCTTGATCTGTTCCGGAGAGATGTAAAGCAGGGTTCCCAACATGGTGCCTGTCTGGTCGAAGCGCCGTTCATTCATGAGTTTGGCGACGCCAAAATCCAGGAGCTTCACGCTGCCCTCGCGGGTCAAAAAAATGTTGGCGGGCTTGAGGTCTTGGTGGACGATGCCCATGCGGTGGATATGCTCCACACCCCGCGAGGCTTGATCGAACACGTCTATGGCCTCCCTGGCCGACAGCGGGCCCGCACGGCGCAAACGCTGCTCGAGTGTCTCGCCTTCGAGATACTCCATGACCAGCACCAGGCCGATGTCTTTCTCCATCAGCGTATGCACGGTGACCACGTGCGGGCTCTGGATGCGCGCAAGCAGGCGAGCCTCTCTCGCAAAGCGTCGCAGAAACTCGTCGTGCTCACACAGTCTCGGCGGCAGCACCTTGAGCGCGACCACGCGGTCTAGCAGGGTATCCTCGGCCTTGTAAACCACGCCCATCCCGCCGGCACCGATTTCCACGTCGATGACGTAGTGATCAAGGCGGGCGCCAGGAACGAGCGCGGCGCGCACGGGCACGAGCTCGCCGGCAGCCGTTGGCGGCCACGTTTCAGCATCGCTGGCGATGACCAGCGTGTTTTCGATCTCGCTTTTTCTGGTCGACACGGTCAACGGGTCCTCGGGGTGGGACGTGCCACCGTGAGCGCGGTCGCTATCGGCAAACCGTTAGAATATATAGGGAAATAGGCCTGCACATTTTATGCCGAGTTGGTGTGGGCCCGCCGGGGCCCGCGTACGAGCGGCGGCGCGGAAATCGGCATGAAAATAGGCCATAATGGCAATTTCTTAAGGCCGTTTGTCAACTTGTTATGCCAATAAGCCAAATCGCGGAGATTATCGACGAATTGCGGCAGGGCCGTATGGTCGTCGTGCTGGATGACAAAGAGCGGGAGAACGAAGGCGATGTCGTTTTCGCTGCCGACTTCGCGACGCCCGAGAAGATCAACTTCATGGCGAAGCACGCACGCGGGCTCATTTGTATGCCGATAACCGAGGCGCACGCGAAGCGCATGAACCTGGCGCCCATGGTGGCGCACAATCGATCCGTTCACGGCACTAACTTCACGGTGTCGATCGAAGCGGCGTACGGCGTTACGACGGGCATCTCGGCGGCTGACCGCGCGCACACGATCAGGGTTGCCTGCGCGCCGGAGGCGCAAGCCGAGGACATCGTGCAACCCGGGCACGTGTTTCCATTGATTGCCGAGCCGGGTGGGGTGCTTATGCGCGCTGGCCACACCGAGGCGTGTTGCGACCTTGCGCAGCTGGCCGGGCTGCGCCCGGCGGCAGTGCTGTGCGAGATCATGAAAGACGACGGTACCATGGCGCGCCTGGCGGACCTTGAGGACTTCGCCAATCAGCATGGCCTCAAGATCGGCACGATCGCCGACCTGATCCGTTACCGGATGGAAAACGAGTCCACCATTGAGCGCGTAGGCGAGTGTACCGTGAACACCGAGTTCGGTGATTTTGACCTGGTTGCCTACCGCGACACGATCGCTCACCAGACGCATCTTGCCCTTGTGCGGGGCGAGATAAGGTCCGATAGGCCCACTCTCGTCAGGGTACACGTGCAGGAAAGCCTGCTCGATCTGTTCACCGATATGCATCGTCGAGGCCATTGGACGCTGCACGCAGCGCTGCGACGGGTGGCTGAAGAGGAAAACGGTGTCGTGGTGGTGCTGGATCACGCTGAGTCGCCGGCCCATTTGCCCAAACGGATCGAGCAAATCCAAAACCAGGAGGTGGCGTCCGAGCCGCGTTTGGCTCGACACGCACGCGCGGAGCTTCGTACCTACGGTTTAGGCAGCCAAATCCTGGCCGATCTGGGCGTGCGCAAGATGCGCGTGCTCGGTCGGCCGATGAAGGTGCCCGCGATGTCTGGGTTTGGGCTCGAAATCATCGAGTATCTCGAGAACAAGCGGGCCACTATGCGGGACAAGCGCGCGAAGTCTGCGTCCGCATGAACGACGTCAAGAGCACCCAGGGGGATTTGTTGGTGCGCGGCGCGCGCTTCGGCATCGTGCTCAGTCGCTTCAACGATTTCATTGGTGAGCGCCTCCTGCATGGCGCCATCGACGCGCTGACGCGCCACGGCGTCGAACGCTCTCAGATCGAGGTCATCCGGGTCCCTGGGGCATTTGAAATGCCGCTCGCGGCCAAGACCATGGCGAGCAGCAGGCGTTACGATGCCCTGATCGCGCTTGGCGTGGTGATGCGGGGCGAAACGCCGCACTTCGAGTACGTCGCCGGCCGTTGTGCTGCCGGCCTTTCGCAGGTGAGCCTGGAATTCAACATTCCCTTAGGGTTCGGTGTGCTGACGGTCGATACGCTCGAGCAGGCCATCGAGCGTGCCGGCTCGAAAGCGGGCAACAAGGGCGTAGACGCCGCCATGGCGGCGATCGAGATGTTGAACCTTATGAAGCAGTTGAGTGCATGAGTTGCGGCCATGATCAAGGGAAGCCGACACAAAGCGCGCCGGGCAGCGGTCCAGGCACTCTACCAGTGGCAGCTGACGCGGGAACCTCCGGCTGGCACGGAGACGCATTTCGGCCTCGAACAAGAGCTTGCAGATATTGACATGGAATATTTTCAGCAGCTGGTGGCGCAGATCCCCCGACAATGCGCCGCGCTCGATCAGTCTCTGCGCCCGCATGTAGACCGCGCACTCGAGGATATCGATCCGGTGGAGCGGGCGATCCTATGGCTCGGTGCCTACGAGCTCGAGTTCCGTCCCGAGATCCCCTATCGCGTCGTGCTGGATGAGGCGGTAGAACTGGCGAAGACCTTCGGTGCCGAGCACGGTCACAAGTATGTGAACGCAGTGCTGGACAAGATGGCACTGCGGCTGAGGGCCAACGAGATCAAAGCCGGCCAGGCACGCTCATCGACCACGGTTTGAACGAATTCGAGCTGATTCGCACCTATTTCGCGGCTCAGGGGCTAGCGCGCGACGACGTCGTCGTGTCGATCGGCGATGACGCGGCCGTCGTGAGGCCGCCACTCGGGATGGAGGCGGTGTTAACGACCGATATGCTCGTCGCCGACACCCATTTCTTTGCCGACGCCGAACCCCGCTCAATCGGGTACAAGGCACTCGCTGTGAACCTGAGCGATCTTGCAGCGATGGGTGCCGAGCCGGCCTGGTTTACGCTCGATTTGAGCCTGCCGCGTGTCGAACCCCTCTGGTTGGAGGCCTTTGCGCGTGGACTGTTCGAGCTGGCCGACCGACACCGGGTGCAATTAGTCGGCGGCGACACCGTGCGCGGGCCACTGGCGGTGGCCATCCAGCTGTGCGGTTTCGTCCCCGCCGGCACGGCATTGCGGCGCGCAGGCGCGGCCGTGGGCGATGGCATCTACGTCACCGGTACACTCGGTGACGCGGCGCTGGCGTTGTTGCAGCGCCAAGCCAAGTTGACGTTTTCGACAGCCGAGGCAGAGCGGGTGCAACGTCGTCTGGATTATCCGCAGCCGCGCTTGGTGGCTGGCGCGGCCCTGCGCACGGTTGCAACGAGCTGTATCGACATATCCGATGGGCTCATCGCCGATCTTGGCCACATCCTGGAGGCAAGCGGCGTGGGCGCACGCATCGCGCTCGAGCGCATCCCGTTTTCGCAGACATATCGTCAGTATCAGCAGCGTGTCGGCGGTTGGGACCTGGCGCTGGTCAATGGCGATGATTACGAGCTGTGTTTCACAGTACCACCGGGGCGCCAGCCAGAGTTAGCCTCGTTGCTGTCGGGGTGCGGCTGTGACATCAGCCATGTGGGTGACATCGAGGTCGAGCCCGGCCTTCGTGTCGTGGATGCAGAGGGCAACTCACATGTGCCGGTGCAGGGCGGGTATGAGCACTTCCGCGCCGAGTGATCGCGAACCGCCACCGGCGACCGATGCCGCTGTCGACCATTACCCGTTTCCGCCCAAAATCTGGAAGGATCCACGTTGCATCGTCGCCTTCGGCTTTGGCGCGGGCGCCGTGCCTTATGCGCCGGGCACTTTCGGCACGCTTGTTGGCGTCGCCCTATATTGGCTGCTCGCGCCTCTCGCTGCGCCTTGGTACATCGGCGCCTTAGCCATCCTGTTCGCAACCGGGGTGTGGGTTTGTGGTCACGCCGAGCGCGTGTTAGGGGTGCACGATCATCCCGGTATCGTCTGGGATGAGATCGTCGGCTATTTGATAACGATGTTTCTAGCGCCGGCGGGTTGGCTGTGGGTGGTGATCGGGTTCGCGCTGTTCCGGCTATTCGATATCTGGAAACCGTTTCCCGTAAGGTGGATAGAACGTCGGTTTCGGGGTGGTATCGGCACCATGCTCGACGATGCCTGCGCAGGCGTCTATGCGTGGGCCAGCCTGCACGGTTTATATGTGGTGTCACGCCTTGCTGCCTGAGCGCTCAGGACCCAGGCGATAGATCCCCAGTCGCGGGAGCCACTGCGAGAGCGGGGGCGCGTGTTCAGGCAATGCCTCATGTTTGCCGATCACGAGCGCCCCGTGGGGATGTAAGCGTTCGATGAGCTTCGCGAGCAGCTCGCGCTGCAATGCCTGGTCAAAATACGTAAAGACCAGATTACGACACATGATCAAGTCAAACGGTCCCTCAGGCATGGTCATGCGGATGTCTTGCTCGAGCCAGCGCACGCCGCGGCGGTAGGGCGCACGCAGGCAGTAACCACGCTCGCTGCGCTCGAATGCAAGCTCGATCCAGGCCTGAGGCAGATCCTTCAAGCTGCTGCCGCGATAACATGCATTTTGCGCAGCATCGAGCAAAGCCGGGTCGACGTCCGTAGCGACGATCTCCCAGCGCAGCCCGGCGAGCGCGGGTCGTGCGAGCTGTGTAGCGATAGCCAACGTGTACGGTTCTTCACCCCGTCCGCAGCCCGCCGACCAGATCTTGAGGGTTTGTCTACCTCGCGCGCGCACCGACGCGGCAAGCGTTTGCAGAACTGGATCGCAAAGGCGATCGTACACCTCGCGGTCGCGGTAAAAGCGTGAGATCGTGATGCGGCAATAACTGTCCAAACGCGCCCACTCGTCGGGCGCATGCGCAAGGTAGGTGCGGTAATCCGACAGCGTCGCAATCCCGAGCGCGTGTAGACGGCGTTGCAGGCGTTTACACAGCTGGCGTCGAACCTTGCGGAAACCGGCCCATCGCATGTGTAGGTGGGGCAAGGCCCAGCGCAGAAAATCGACGCAGTCTTGATCCTTCGTCACGAACGGCGGTCTGCCAGGGTCGAGGTCACGGCACCATGTTACCGGATAGCGATCGCAGACGGAGGACGTGTCGCCGGCTCGCGTGCCGGCGTGGGCTGCCGGTCGACTCAGATGCCGGGCACGCGTTCGCCGAGGAGGTGTTATTGGCGGATAACGATAATACCGAGCTCGCGCAGCGCAGTTTGAGCGCGCTCGAAGCCTTGACTGGCGGACAGGTACCACCACTTCAGGGCTTCATCGATGTTCTGGCTAACGCCATCGCCACGCACGTACATCAGCCCAAGAGCGTATTGGGCCGCTGCATCGCCTTTGGCGGCGGCCTTGTACCACCACTTGGCGGCCGCGAGCATATCTTTGCTGACGCCGTCACCCTGCGCGTACAACAGGCCGAGGTTGAACTGAGCGTCCGTACTCCCCTGCTGCGCTGCCTTCTCGTACCAGGTAGCGGCTTTTATAGAGTCGGCGACAACGCCCGAGCCCATCGAGTACGCCACGCCCAGGTTGTACTGTGCGTCGACGTGACCCTGTTCGGCCGCCAAGCGGTACCAATGGGCCGCTTGTGTCATGTCCTCGGGCTTACCCAGCCCGCTGCTGTATATGATTCCGAGCATGAACTGGGCGTCGATATGCCCCTGTTCGGCGAGTAGGCGCAGGAGCTCGTACGCGCGGTCGATGTCCTCGACTTCGAGGGCCTCTTTAGCCTCGTGAAAGCGTTGCTGCAACGCGCCCCGCTGGGCGATTTCCGGGCTGAGCGTGGACTGGAGTGAGAATGTAGATACGTTTGCGGAAACGGCCGCCTCGCTGCGACCCGCAATGAGCAGAGCCGCTGCGATCAGGATGAGGCTGGTATAAAGCACCAGCTTGGCGAGCCCCGTTCGAGGGTGACTGCTGTCCGTGAGGATCGATGCCGTCCCTGCCAGATGTCTGCACATGATGTCCTCGCTTGGCGCGTGGCGCCGCTGCGACCGGGCCGGATCCGTCCTGCCCTGTGGCCTCTGCCTACGTTTCAATCAAATTCCGTGCCAAGCCTCCCGATAAGCGGTATAAATACATATAAAACAGAGAGTTAGGCTATAAAGCGGTATTGGCACGAGGGGTCGGATGCGCTGACGCTCCAGGGACGCCATGGTAAAAATTCGTCGCATGCGGGGTTGCCGCTGGATCCCGTCCTCGACCAAGGACGACCCCTTGATTGGCCCCGATCGCCGCTCGGTCGATAGGCCCGGTTAGCGGGACGGTTGCGTCTTGACGATAATGACGGGTGCAACGCCGTTAACGGGTTGCAAGGCCTACTGAGTGAGGAGATGAAGCATGAGCACCGCAAAAGCACAACAGGCACTGAACAAGGTTGAGCTGGAGCAGAAAGTTAAAGACATGTACCGCGAGGTGGCGCAGCGCCCGGAGGGCGAGTTCCATTTTGAGATGGGCCGGGCATTGGCCGAGCGCTTGGGTTATGCAACCGCCGACTTGGACCGCATTCCTGCTCCCGCGATCGAGTCGTTCGCCGGTGTCGGTTACTACTTTCATCTGGCGAACTTGCGGGCAGGCGAAAGTGTGGTCGATCTCGGCAGCGGCTCGGGCATGGACACCTTTGTCGCCGCACTCAAGGTGGGCGCAAACGGCAAGGTCGTCGGTGTCGACATGACAGACGAGCAGCGCAACAAGGCCGAACGCCTGCGCGATGAGGCGGGGTTCACCAACTTGAGCTACCGCAAGGGCTACATCGAAGATCTTCCCTGCGAGGACGCAAGCTTCGATGCCGTGATCAGTAATGGTGTGATCAATCTCTCGGCCGACAAGACCAAAGTTTTTCGCGAGGCGGCGCGGGTGCTGAAATCGGGCGGGCGATTGGCGATTTCGGATATCGTGACCGAGACGCAGTTACCCGATGGCATCACCTGCAACGCTACGTTATGGGCCGCGTGCATCGGCGGGGCCATGCAGCAGGATGATTACCGTGAGGCGATCGAGGCTGCCGGGCTGCGAGTCGAATGTGTACAGGACAACCCTCAGTATCTATTCATCTCGGATAACGCCCTGGGCGCCAGCAAGAAGTACGGTGTCAAGAGTGTCTCCTTGTTGGCCGTCAAGCCATAAGTATCCCTAACGGGGCCAGTTGTGGTAACTATGCCAAGCTCTGTTTACAGCTAATATAGTTTTTCAGCGGAGAACCCTAGAGAGGAGAAATCCATGCGACTTGCAGTACACCCTTTTAGTTTCGTTTTATCAGCTTTGATGGCTGTGACAATAACGTATTTCCAAGCTGCCAACGCGGGCGAGCAGGAATACAAACCAAAAGCCAAAGTGACATCGCTCGTAGAAACACCACTGGCCGGCGTGAAGGGAAAGACGGTAATCATCAAACATTTCGAGATCCCACCCGGCTTTGTCGGAGGCAAACATATTCATCCAGGTCCCGTCTTCGTCTATGTCCTCGAAGGCGAGATAACTATCGACACCGAAGCAACCGGGCGCCAGACGATCAAGCCCGGCCAGCTCTATCAAGAACCTATCCGAACCGTCATGCAAGGTCGGAACTTGAGTACAACAGATCCCGCCAAGTTCGTAGTTTTCCAGGTGGGTGATGAAGGCAAGCCCATGATGATCAAGGCGCAGTAACGGGACGCATAAGCCTAGAGACCTTGTCTTGTCGCCCGCGGCGCTCGCAAACTGAGTAACATTCATTTCTGCGAGCGCCGCGGGCTTCTATCTCTGTGACACGTGCCTTCAAGGCTGTCCGGAAGCGACCTTGTTTCGTCCGCTGAGCTTGAACCTAGTCGATACTGCACATGGCTCGCATCCCCGATGGTCAGACGCCAGCTGAGCACTTTGGCGAGCAATACCGGGTTCGTCGATCGCCGGTCATGCGGGAGTTGGAGCGCTTTGTTTGCGGTTGTGATTACGGCGGCACAAGCTGGACGACGCGCGCCGAGGCGGAACAAGTCGGTCGACTTCTGGATCTACGCCCGGGCAAACGGCTGTTGGAGTTAGGTGCGGGGTCCGGCTGGCCGGGGTTGTTTATCGCACGCACCACAGGTTGTGCAGTGACGTTAGTGGATGTGCCGCTGGAGGCGATCCAGATTGCAGTAGAAAGGGCCATAGCCGACCAGTTAGATGGTACATGTGCGGCTGCGGTCGCTGACGGCGCGACGTTGCCATTTCGTGATAACGTCTTTGATGCGATCAGTCACTCCGATGTGTTGTGCTGTTTAGATGCAAAAGCCGCAGTACTGCAGGCATGTAGGCAGGTGGTTCGCGAGGGCGGAAGCATGGTCTTTAGCGTCATCTCAATCGCGCCGGGCCTATCCTCGGCGGACTATGCTCGGGCGGTGGACGCCGGTCCGCCTTTCGTTGAGACGGCGGTTGACTACCCGAATCTGATGCGCCAGTCGGGGTGGGTGATTGTAGATTGCATCGATCTGACGGTTGAGTATGCACGGACACATCGGCGTCTCCTGCGTGAGCAAGAGGCGCGCGCGGATGAACTGAACCAGCTGATGGGCGGCGCCGAGCTTTCCGAGTGGATGACCGCGA
>CAYGAS010000167.1:0-3288 GCA_964347935.1 uncultured Nitrospiraceae bacterium
CCCCCCTCGGGAACCTGAAGCGAAACGCCCTTCAACACCAAGATGACGTGATCGTAGATCACCTCGATGTTGTTTACTGCTAGCAGCGGACGTGCATCCGCCGCTGGCTGCGCCTGAGCGCCTCTAAGCGCTTGAGCCATTTAGCCGCACGTGCGCGGGATGACTTTGTTTTCCTTGGCGTACTTGGCGGAGGCGTCCTTCACCTGCGACCAGACCACGTCCTGGATGGGTTCGAGCCAATCACTCACTTGATTCCACTTCTTGCCATCCCATTGCTGGATGAACACGCGCCCGCCTTCACCGTTGTGACGCTCACAGGTCACCGATATCGGCAGCGTGAACCCGGCCATACCGAGCCCCTTCAGACGGCCATCCGTGACCTCCAGGTTTTCCAAGCCCCAGCGTACTTGTTCGCCTGTCATGGGCTTGTTGCCGAACTGCTGCATAGCAGTGCGGATCGCCTCAACCCCAAACATCGCATTTACGACACCGCGGTTGTAAAGTACCTCGCCGATGTTGTTCTTGTTGGCCTCTGCGGCATCGCCATTGTAGACATACTTAATAATATCTTTGTGCACCGGCCAACCCGTGCCCGCACCATGGAATGAACCCGCCTTGTAACCCTTGGCACCATCGCCCGCCGGGATCACGTCGGCTTCACTACCCGACCACCACACACCGATGAAGTGGTCCATCGGGTAACGGATTGCGGCGGCTTCCTTGACCGCCACCTGGTTCATCACGCCCCATCCCCATTGGAAGATCCAGTCCGGCCGGTATTGCCGAATCTGCAGCCAGGTTGCTTTCTGCTCCTGTCCGGGGTGGTCCACGGCCAGCAGTTTGAGATCGTAGCCATACTTCTGAGAGAGCACCTCCAATGTCGGGATCGGCTCCTTGCCGTACGCGCTGTTGTGATAGACCAGCGCGATCTTCTTGCCCTTGAGCTTCTCGAATCCGCCTTCCTGCTGGGCGACATAGCGGATGAATGCTGAGGCTTGGTCCCAATACGTCAACGGAAAGTTGAAAACCCACGGGAACACCGTCCCATCAGCCGCAGCAGTCTGGCCGTAGCCCATAGACAAGATCGGGACCTTGTCGACCGCCGCCTTGGGAATGAGCTGATAGGTGATACCCGTGCTGTAGGGATTCACCAGCGCGGCGCCGGTGGGGCCCTCGCCTTTCAGCTTTTCGTAGCACTCGACGCCGAGTTTGGTGTTGTACTGGGTCTCACACTCCTCGAAGCGGATCTTCACGCCGTTGATACCGCCATCGCGTTTGTTGATCAGGGTGTAGTAGTCGCGAAACCCATTGGCAACTGGTATCCCGCTCGGCGCGTACGGGCCAGTGCGGTACACCAGCATGGGAATGAACTGCTCGTTCTGGGCATAGGCCGCCGGAGCCGAAAGGCCCGAGAGTACGGCGACTGCACCCAGCGCGCTAAACACGAATTTATTAAGCATGTTCTCCTCCTGCGAAAAGGACGTGATGGTTAGTTTTTGCTGGGGAACGAAAACTGTAGCACGGCTGACCGTGGCCGCAAAGGACCTCCATCAGTACGGAAATGGCCAGCGGCGCAACTTTTCCTTCGTAATCTGCCACAGGCGTGCGAAGCCGTTGGGCTCGACGATCAGAAAATAGATGATGAGCCCGCCGAATATCATGACCTCGAGGTGCTTTTGCAGATCCGTGGCCATGCTGAGGCCGAAAAGCTGCGGCGCGTTGGTGAGAAAAATGGGTACGAGCGTGATGAATGCGGCGCCCAGGAACGATCCCAGAATGCTGCCGAGCCCGCCGATGATGACCATAAACAGCACCTGGAAAGAGACGTTAATGTTCCACGCCTCGGTCTCGGCGCTACCGAGCCACAGAACAAGGCTCATAGCCCCAGCCAAGCCGCAATAGAACGATGAGATCGCAAACGCCATGAGCTTTGCTTGGAATGGGCGAATGCCGATAATCTCGGCGGCTATGTCCATGTCGCGGATTGCCATCCACGCACGTCCGATACGTCCGCGCACAATGTTCTTCGCCGCCAGCGCAAACACTGTCACCAGAATCAACGCGACCAGGTAGCGCGTCTCCGCAGTTGCCTCCGGTCCCGAAACCATGACCCCCACCACCTCGCGCGGGGGTGCGATGATGGTCCCCGAAGGATTGTAATTATAGAACCAGCCGATCTTGTTGAAGAGCCATCCCAAAAAAAACTGCGCCGCGAGCGTCGCAACCGCGAGGTAGAAGCCTTTTATGCGCAGACTCGGAATTCCGAAGATAATACCCACGCCGGCGGCAATAACGCCCGACATCAAAAAGATGACGATGATGTTCAGATCGGGAAAAGCGGTCGTCAGCTTGTAAGTCGCATACGCACCGACGGCCATGAACCCGCCGGTCCCAAGGCTCAACTGTCCGGCGTAGCCGGTCAGCAGATTGAGCCCAATCGCCGCCATTGCGAATACCAGAAAAGGGATGATGACTGCCTGCAACCAGTATTCATTAGCGATCAGCGGTACGACCAGGTAGGCGACGGCCACGACGGCGACGACAAACCAGCGATCTTGGACGATCGGAAACATCGCCTGATCGGCAAGATAATTCGTCTTGAAGTGCCCAGCTTCTCTGTACAACATGGTGATTAGTGATTGGTCATTAGTGATTAGTGAACATCCGCTTGCAACCACTGACATTGGTGGGCGTTTCAGTCATAACTTTCTTCCAGTCACTAGTCACCAATCACCAATTACCGCAGTTACACTCTTTCTATGATCCGCTCGCCAAACAGGCCCTGCGGGCGAAACAGCAAGAACACGAGCGCCAGCACATAAGCGAACCAGTTCTCTATGGCCCCGCCGACCAAGGGGCCCCAGTAGACTTCGGCGACCTTCTCACCGACGCCGATGATGAGTCCGCCAATAATTGCCCCAGGTACGGACGTGAATCCGCCGAGAATCAACACCGGCAGTGCCTTGAGGGCGATCAGGGAAAGCGAAAACTGCACACCGCTTTTGGTGCCCCACATGATCCCAGCCACCATGGCAACGATGCCGGCGACCGCCCACACGACAACCCAGATGGTCTTCAGCGGGATGCCCACGGACAGCGCCGCTTGATGATCATCGGCAACTGCACGCAGCGCCCGCCCGATGGTAGTCTTCTGAAAGAAGACGGCCAACACGCCGACCAACACGGCGCCGGCGCCCGCCGCGATCAAGTCAAACTTATTCAGCAGCACGCCCTTGATCTCGATCGGGTCTTCCGGGATGCCGATATCCAACCTCTTCACGTTGCTGC
>CAYGAS010000168.1:0-7022 GCA_964347935.1 uncultured Nitrospiraceae bacterium
TCCTGGTGTCGATCCTGCTGCTCGGCGTCTCGGTGGTGATCCGGCTCAAGCTGAACGAGTCGCCGGGACCCACACGGCTGTTGTCCTCACGATTACCGGTCTTGTCTACCGTATCCTGGACATAGCCGTAGGCGACCCATTTCCCTTTGGAATCGTAGGTCGCCCGCACGGCGACGTCGGTCCTTTCGCCCTGTTCCTGCGTCAACGGCACGACTGACGAATTGTCCGTTCGATCCTCGTACCTGAGGCCCGAGCCCAGATTCCAGTGTTCCGTCAACTGGTAGCCGATGTCGACCTCAGCCGCACTCGCGTCCACCCCTTGGTCTTGCGTGACCTTGTCCAGCTTGGCTTGCACGCTCAGCCTCTTGCCCACAGGCATCTCGAAGGTACCGCCGTACCGCTGCGTATCGGTCAGCGTGGTCAAGCCCGGTGCTGAGTAGCCCGCGTCGCGGCTTTCCGTGTAGAAGGTCAGCCTGCCTTTTGCGCGATCGAAAAAGTCACTGAAGCCGACACTTGCTTCTAGCCGGTGCGCATCCGCTGTGACGTTCTCGTCGCTCAGTGTATTGACGTTATCGAAGGTAAAGCCCCCGTCAGGCGAAGACAACGTCGCTGTGCCTGGGCCCTCGGTGCTGGACACTTCAAGCTTGATCCACGACTGGGCAGTTTTGCGCAGCGTCAGATCGGCTGCGTTCAGGCTGCTATCGATGCTGGCCTCCTCGTTCTGGCTCGAGGTGACGCCGAGTTTCACATGATCGTTGAACCAGTAGTGCATACGACCACCGGTCGCGAGCGTATCGATGTCATCGAAGCCGGGCGTAAACTCATATCGCACGATGAGAAACACCGGATTTCCGTTGACCAAATCGCTCGCCACCAATAAGTTGTCGTCCGCCGTCGTGGGAAGCGGTTCGGTGAGGACGATGCGTCCTTGCAGATAGTCGATGTCGTAATCGAGTACCGGCGTCAGATTCTTTACGCCGATGACCAGACCCGAGTCCTTATCGCGGATCTCGACGCGCACCTGCTCGGAACCGGTGAGAATATCCTGGTAGCGCAGGAAATAGAGCGAGCCCCCGGTGCTCAGGAATTCATCGCGGGTGGCCACGGTTCCGGGCTCTGCGGCGAAACCATCCGCGACCAACCGCTGCTCGCCGAAGCTCGTGGTTGCTTGTGATTGATAGTGACCCCTGGCGCCGTACAGGCCGCGATCGACGTGGGCCAAATCGTTTTCGGTGTAGGTGACCTTGAAATTACCCCAAAGGCCATAATTCTCGTCTTTCGTCAGCTTCGTGTAGAGCTTGCCGAGCGTCGGCGCGTCCTGCTCGACGGTGCTGTCGTCGCCGTATGTCGGATAGAAGTAGTCCGGGTCAATGCGCCGGAATAGCGCACCCGGGGATTTGTCCAGAAAGTTGTCGAACGTGTCCTCGATTGGCCCCTCCAGCGTGTCGACGCTGGCAGTGAGCTTCCAACCATCGCCGAACTTGCCTTTGGTGTAGAACGCGAGTCTGCCGTCCACGTCGGTGTCATTGTCGTAATCCGGGTTGTCCCCGGTAACGAGGCTGGCGGGCCCGTTGGCGCTGTCTTTCGACGCCGTGACGTCGGCGATCCCGACGTAAAACCAGTCGTTGCGTTTCAGCTCGAGATCACGCAGAAACAACTGCCCGTTGCCTGCGCGGTCGAGGACAGCAACCTCGACCGTGTGCATGCCCGCCGGCAAAATGGTCTCGGTCACGAACTTTCCGCCCTCGCTGACCGGCACCGCACGACCAGCGATCCAGACGGAGTGCTCGCTCGGTATCCCGCTCCCTCGTACCCTGATGATGCCTCCTTTCTTCTTGATATTCTCCGCGGCGATGCGCGTCTCGCCGTACCCGACCAGCAGCTCCTTTTCGGCATCGTGATCCCGAAGGTCTGTCTCGATCGCATCGACGACCCGCATGGGCTGGGCTTTCGTTTCATCGAAGCGGCCGTCCTTGTCGTAAACGCGGAGCACGTACTTCAGGTCGCTACCGGGCGCATCATAGCCGTCGAAGCTCGGTTGCCACTGCGCATAGCCATCTTTATTAACGTCGATCACGGCCAGCGGGGTATCACGCTCGGATCGCTTGCTCTCGAAAATCCGCACTTCGGCCTTCTCAATAAAAGCAGGATAATTCGTGTACGCGCGGAACCGCATGAGATTCTCGGGATAATCCGTGTCCGGATCGTCTCGATATTGGATGACGATCGGCCACGCCGTCACGTTCAGCCGCGGCTTGAGCTCGAGGTTGTCGAACTTAAACTGAATGTTCGCCTTATCGAGCGCCACGTCCGTGCAGCGTTCGATATCCGATATGCTCTTCCCGGGATCGTCGATCGGCTTGCCATCGACCGTGATGCGCATGAGGTTCAGCGCGAACGGATCCTTGGCGGTCACTTCGCGCGTGAGTCGCGTAATCTCCAGGCTGTCGTCATCGAGGGCAGCGAGCTCGTCATAGACGACCTGGACCTCCACGCGTGCCGTGTCTGACTCGATGAAACCGGTGTTCACGACGTCATTCGACTGCACGTAACCGCGCCCTTCGAACTCTGCCTGAGGATCCGAGAGCCCGAGCTGCGCCTTCACCGCTTCCATGGCCCTGCGAGCGCGCGCCGTCGACAAGCCTATGTCGTCGCCGTAGAGCATGGCGGTACGGCGCTCGAGCCGCTCGTTATTGGTGTAACCAATGAATCGCAGGCGCACGTTGGTCTGCTCGCGGACCTCATCCATGATCTCGCTCAGGCGCTGCGCATACCCTTCCGGCATCACCGGTTTGCCCCGATCATAGAGTATCGGTTGGATCACACCCGAGGGCGGCTCGTATACCCGGGTAACCGTCTCCGCGCCCGCCGCCTCCGGACAAATCTGCGGCTCGTCCGGCAACTCCTGCAAAGGATCGTCATACCAGAACTCGACTTCGATGCGGCGATTCAGCGCCCGACCTTTCTCCGTGTCGTTCAACGCGAGCGGCATGGCAGCACCCTTGCCATCCACCTCGAGCGCAGAGGTCGGCAGATTCAAGGCATCCTGCACGGCCAGCGAAGCGCGTCGTGCCCGGGCCTTCGACAAACCCTCATGGGTGCCGTAAATACGCTCGGCGCGCCCGGTCAAGGGAAGGTTGTCGGTGTAGCCGATAAACTTGACGAGGAGGTTTTGCTTGCCTCTCAGGTTTATCAGCGCTTGCTGCAGGTTCTGCAGGAACTCGCCGGGGATGCTCGTCGTTTCATCGTCGAAGTGCAGCGGTGGAATCAGATTCTTGACGCGCGCGCGCTTCGAATGACCGTCCTTGTATCGCAGCTTGCATACAGTCTCAACGCGGCAGACCTTCACGCGGTTGAACTCCTGCGAAACCACGACTTCCTCGTCAACCAGCTTCTCGCTGATCTCGTCGTACCACACCTCGACCTCGACGCGACGATTGAGCGTCTTGCCTTCTGCGGTCGCATTGCTGGCCACCGGTTGCGTATCGCCCACCCCTTCGTACGAAACGGACTCGGGGGGTAGATTGAGCGCCCGCTGGAAATATTCCGCCACGGTGCCGGCGCGCTCGCGCGACAATTCAAGATTGTCGCCATATGTGGCTTTCGCCTCCCCCACGAGTGGCACGTTGTCCGTATGTCCCACAAGATGTAACCGGACATTGGTGCGATCTTTCATGCGGTTGAGCACGTCTCGCAGCAGCGCCGTGTAGCCTTCCGGGATCTCCACTTCAGCCGAGCCGAACCGGATGGGTGGGACGATGTTCTGCAACTTGACGGTGTCGGTCTCCGGGACCCGCACCTGGCGGACCTCGACCTTGTCGCCCTGCCCCTCAATGTCCTCGTCGCGCACCCATAGCGTGCGCGGTTCATCGGCTTGGACGTGTCTTTCAACCGCCGCGCCAAGCACAGGGCTTTCCGTCACACCGGTTGCCATCGGGGACGACTCGCCCGAAATAGCCGGCGCATTCGTTTCCGCCGCAACCGCTACGGAAACAAGACACGCCACCAGTATGAAGTAAACCTTTTTCATCGTTCCGTTTCGTCAAAAAGTCCAGGTCCACCCCATCGAGATTCATTCGGCAGAGCGGTGTCTGGCTCTAACTAATTACCTCCCACGGTTTTCCTGACAGGCCTCCCACGCCGCCAGAATATTTCTGTCTCGATCTTCAGCCGATAACAGCAGTTGAGCTTTTCCCATCGTTTCGCCACTTCTCGTTTGATGGCACGCAAACGCGCTTTGACGATTCCCTCATCCTCCACGTCAGCGAGATACGAGATCCGTAAAATCGACGGCGCCTTGCGCAACTCGTTGAGCAATAGATCGAATCGCGTCCTCCACTGCGGCCGCACGTCGGTCGAGTCGGGTTCGAACACGCCATCCGCGACATCGAGGCGCACAACACGATGCAGCGCAGCGCCAAAGTTAAATTTGATGGCCTTGCCGCGTGTGGCGCGGTGTACAAGCGGGTTCTGCGTCGTCAGGCGATAGCCGGTGGGCAGCGTCCTGTCGTCGAGCTTGAGAATGAAGTTGCTGCCGCGCGTCTCGTTGGCGATCACAGCGCAGGTAATGTGGAAACGACCGTATTCGTCAGTCTTTGCCAGCAGGCCGCGGGCGCTGACGACCCTCACGCCGCCCAAGCCTTTTTCATTCTTATCCTGGTAGCCATTCAGATTGGCGTCGTCGAACACCTTGCCGATGACGTCCGTGCAGTCGAACGTCGGGTCCGGCGCGACATGGACGGTCGCTGTCGCCACGCCGGACACGCTTGCACCCGTGAGGCTATCGAATACCTGCGCACTGTTGACGTACTCGCCTTCGGACACGCCTGAGCCCACCACCAGCAAAAATTTGATGGTGGTGGGCTCGGTCGGGATGAGCGCGACATTCTCCCATCTCAACTGACGTCCGTTTCTGATCGGCTCGAGCGGCTGCCCGGCAAAGCGACCGGACCCTTCGACATACTTGAATCCCGGCGGCAGCGTGTCGACGATCACTAGGTCCTGAAGCGTTCCACCCAGCGTGTTCCTGACAGTGATCGTGTAGGGCACGAGGCCCGCCCGCGTGACATTGAACAGCGGAGTCGTCTTGGTGATGCTGATGGCCGCGGCGAGGTCCGGATCGATCGGTATGTGGTTGTTGAAGAGCTGACTGTCCTGCGGCACCGTGCCACTGCTCAGCGTCAGGTGCAGGTAGTACCTCGTGCCCGCAGTGCGCGGTGGCACGGCGGTAGACGGCGCGAACTCCGAGCTCTGGGCTTCGCAATAGTTCGTGGCCGGGATGGCGTCACCCGGGCACGTCGGTACCGAGTACGCCGCAGTGCTGGCGCTAGTGGTTGGCGGAATGATCTGCGACGGCACCGCGCCGAAAGCCGCCGGCGCCGTCACTTCGATGAGGTAATCGGCAGCTGGCGGGCACGACGGATGGCTGAAGTTCAGATCGAACTTGTAGTAACCGCTTGCGAGCGTCACCTGGCCTTGCTGCGATGGATCATCGAAGCAGCTACCCGGCAGGGGTGTCGTCGTCGACGCCCGCACCATGGTGAGGGTCGCACCTGCGATCGGCGTGCGTCCCACTGAGTCGTAGACAACGCCGTTGGGGTCGATGGGCAGGTTCAGGTTCTGCAGATTGCTGCCGGAAGTCGCAATAATTCCCGAGATCCTCTGCAGCCCGTTAGTGAAGGGCGAATCGGCCTCACCCAGCATGGCCGTGTTCGGACCTGCGCCGGAGGCACTGAAGCGGATCTCGTACTGATCGCTCGTGGTGTCGTTCGGTGCAAGCCCGCTAAACCGGTAGCTACCGTCAGAAGCCGTGGATGCGCTGGCTAGCAGTGTGCCGTTTCTGTATAGCTCGACTACCCATCCAGCAAGTACTTGCTCGCTGCCATCGAGCGTATTATTGAAGTTCGCGTCGTGCCAGACCTGGCCGTTTAGTATCGCGACGCCTGGCACGCCACCAATATCGATTGAAACGCTGGCCGATGCGCTTTGCGTCGGCGTGTCCCAAGCCACCTGCGCTGTGTTGGTGATCCGCGTCCCGATCGGCAGGCCCGGATCGATGTCAGCGCGGAAACGCAAGACTGCCGTCGCGCCCGATGCGAGGTCGCCGTAGATCGCGGAGTAATTGGCTGTGATTACCCCGCCGGCGAAGGTGACGCCATTGGTCGACGCATTGAGGGTAGCCGAGCCGGCAACGTAAGTGAGCTGAGCAGTAAGAGGGTTCAGATCGTCCGTAATGACCACGTTAGTTGCGGCTGCGGCGCTGATATTGGTTACGCGCACCACATACTCCAGCTGCCCGCCGGCCATGGCTGCACCACCGCCGACGACGAAAACGTCTTTGCTGATCACGAGCTGTTGCACGTTGCCAACGACGATCACGGCGACATTCGTCAGCAGTGTCGGCAACTCATTGCTGGCCACGCTTCCTTGGTTGCTGATGATCGTTCCTGGGAGGACACCGCCGTTGACGACGACGTCGAAGGTCACCACCGCCGTGGCACCTGCCGAGAGCGTGCCGATCGGGACCTGCAAGATAGGCGGCGAAACGCCGCTCACCGGGTTTCCATCCAGAAGAACAGAGCCGGCAACATAGGTCGTATTCGCCGGCACCGGGTCGCTCAGCGCGACCCCGGTGGCCGGTGTGGCGCCCGAGTTGACGATGGTGATGGTGTAACGAAGCCGATCACCCGGATCGACGAAGCCGTTCGAATTGAGGTCACCCTGGAGTTGCACCGTTTTTTGTGCGGACAGGAGCGGCAGGTTGCCGACGATGTCCCGGGTCGGATCATCGACCGCGGGCGTATCAGGATCGTCAGAAGGCTTCTCGGGGAACGGGCCGCTGCCGGTGCCGGTGCCGTTCACAAATCCCTGGTTCGAGATGATGGTCCCGTCGACCGCATTGGGATCGACGACCACATCGAAGGTAATGGTGGCAACGTTATCGGGGGTGCTGCTCGCGTCCGCCCGCATTGCCCCGGGCGTCGGGTCCTCGGGGGCGTTGATCAGCATGCCATTCTGAAGCG
>CAYGAS010000169.1:0-7362 GCA_964347935.1 uncultured Nitrospiraceae bacterium
TATCGCGCGCATCAGGGCAGCCGTTGCCAGCCAAGTCGATCTTGACCGTGTCTTAACGATTGCCGCCGCACCGGCGGTTACCGTCGCGCTGTCACGCCGACCTGAAGTAGCGGCAGCGGACGTACGTGTGGGCATCGTCCGCGATCGCGCTTTTGGCTTCTATTATCCGGATGACCTGGAGGCGCTGCGCCGTGCCGGAGCCGTGCTCGTACCGATTGACACGCTACGACAAGCCGCGCTTCCCGATATCGACGGCCTTTTCATCGGTGGCGGCTTTCCCGAGACCCACATGGAACTGCTGGAGCGCAACGGCAGCATGCGCGCCTCGATCGCCGCGGCGATCGAGGCCGGCTTGCCTGTTTATGCCGAATGCGGCGGTCTCATGTATCTCGCGCGCCGGCTCAGCTGGAACGGCCGCACCTGCCAGATGGTTGGCGCAATCCCTGCCGATGTGCTCATGCACGAAAGACCGATGGGCCGTGGCTACGTGCGTTTGCGCGAGACGGGCAAAGGGCCGTGGCCGCTACTCGATAGCGATGGACAGCCGGGCGAACTGAGTGCCCATGAGTTTCATCACTCGAGCCTGGTTAATATCGGCGGGGATGTGGAGTTCGCCTACCGCGTGCTGCGCGGCACCGGCGTTGACGGCGAACATGATGGTATCGTCTACAAAAATGTGTTGGCGAGCTATGCTCATTTGCGTGACGTGGCGAAAAATCGCTGGGCGGCAAGATTCGTAGCTCATGTACGCGCGTGCAAGCGCGCGCGTACGCCGCACGTTGAGCTGGCAGGCTGAAGACGGCAACCACCCGATGATGACGATCACAGAAAATGCGGCCAGGCAGATCCTCGCGGCGGCGGAGCAAAGCGGGGCCCAGGGTTTGGCGCTGCGCATCGCCGCGCGCCGCAAGCCCGACGGGTCAATCGATTACGCTATGGGTTTCGACCAACCCGATGATCGGGACACGCAGATCCACGCCCACGGCGTCGAGATCGTCGTTCCGCCCACCAGTACCGAATTACTGAGCGAGGCCATTCTGGACTATGTGGAGCTGGCACCGGGCGATTTTCAGTTCATCTTCATGAATCCAAACGACCCCCATTACGTTCCCCCCAAGAAGGACCCGCCCAGGGGCTAGGGCAGATCCGACACCGCCAGCGGGCCTCCAGAGGCTGTTCCAGTCGTTCCGCGAGCGCAGGTGGCGACGGCGCAGGGAGGCGGACTTATAATAAGGCGGGTCGCCCGCAGGGGACGTTGACCTAGGGGCCCGTGATGAACGACACATCGCCTTTGACCAGCAGCACCGAGCCAGTCGGCCTTGCGTCAGTACCTGAGCGCCCGGCCGGGCGCTGGCGGAAGACCAGCAATCGCCTACTCGCCAGCCCCGTGTTTGCACCGCTGACGGGTCTAGGCGCCGTCTTGGCGTTGTTGGCAGTGACGAGTGCACTGCTGGCACGTGCCCCCGCCTACAGTGGTGGCCTCATGGCCCTACAGCTTGTGCTCGCCATAGCTGGCGTGGTGATGATCGCGCTTGTTGTGCACGCCATTCGCAATGAATTACTCGTGCCGCTGGCCGACCTGCGCAGATGGGCGCTGGAAATTCAGAGCGGCAATCTGGTTGCCCGTGTCTCGGAGCCGACGCGTGGCGAGTTCGCCGAGCTGGCCCGTGACATTAATGACGTGGGTGAAGCGTTGCTGATATGCAACAGTAAGATGGAAGTCGAGGTGCAACGGCAGACACAACGTCTGGCGGAAAAAACCCGCTACCTCGAGATTCTTTACGACGTCACCGCCTGCATCAACGCCGCACGTAATATCGACGAGCTGTTGGAACGCGTGCTGCACATGCTGCGTGAAATAGTCGACGCGCACGGTGCCTGTGTGCGTCTATGCACGGAGAACGCGCAAATGCGGCTCGTCGCCAGCGTTGGCCTTAGCGACGAAGTGGTCGCACGGGAACGCGAACTTCCTCTAGGTTCATGTGTCTGCGGACAGGCGATAGCGAACGGCGACTTGCGCATGCAGCCCGACTTGGTCCATTGCAGCAAGATTGTCGGCAGCAAATTCTTTGACAGCGACCGCGTACAGATGATCGCTGTACCGCTGCTTTACCGGGATCGCACTGTCGGGGTGTACAACCTGTTTATCGATCACGAGGAGGTCACGGCTTTTGAGGACATGAGAGACCTGTTCACGACTATCGGACGACACCTTGGCACAGCGATCGAAAAAGCACGGTTAGACGAGGAGGCCAAGCGGCTATCGATCATGGAGGAGCGCACGAGATTGGCTCATGAATTGCACGACTCGTTGGCGCAGACGCTGGCAAGTGTGCGTTTCCAGGTCCGGGTGCTCGACCAGACGCTGCACGAGGGCGACGAGTCTACGCTGTGGCAGGAACTCGAGGGCGTAGAGAACAGCCTCGATGAGGCGCATACAGAGTTGCGACAGCTGATCGCTCATTTCCGCGCGCCGGTGGCGAACTACGGTCTAGTACCGTCGATCGAGCAGCTGGTTGCACGTGTCTGCAAGAGCAGCTGTATCAACGTCTTCGTACAGAATGGCTGGGAGAAGACCAAATTTCCGGCGGAGACGGAGATGCAAGTGCTGCGCATCATCCAGGAGTCGCTCAACAACGTCTGCAAACACAGCCGGGCGCAGAATGCCAGGGTGATGTTGCGCAACGACGGTGACGGTAACTATCGCGTTCTTATCGAGGATGATGGTACGGGTTTCCAGAAACGCGTCATGGAGGGCCCGCCCGGTGAGCATATAGGTCTGTTGATTATGCAGGACCGTGCACGACACCTCGGCGGAAAGTTACGGATAGAAAGTGAGCCGGGCGAGGGCACTCGCGTCGTTCTTACCTTCCGCGCCGATCAGCAACGCGGCGAGAAGCGACCGAGCGTGTCGAATTAATCATGCGGGTGCTGCTCATCGATGACCATGCCTTGTTTCGTGTGGGCCTGGAGGGCTTGCTGGAGCGGCGCAATATCGAGGTGGCGGCGGCCGTCGGCAGTGGCCTCGAGGGCTTGAAGCTCGCGCGCGAGCTCAAGCCGGATGTCGTGCTCCTTGACATGCGCATGCCGGAAATGCGGGGCCTGGAGGTGCTACGCCGCCTGCACGACGACGTGCCTGAGGTTCCGGTCGTAATGTTGACCACCAGCAGTGAGGAGCAGGATCTGATCGAATCATTGCGGCTTGGAGCTCGGGGCTACCTGTTGAAGGACATGGAGCCCGACGACCTGGTCAGCACGTTGCGCGATATTGTGGAAGGCAAGACGATCGTAACGCCGGAACTCACCGGTGTGCTCGCCAGAGCCGTCCAGCAGGGCGAGCCCGCGGCAAGTGACGAACGGACCAAGCCCTTTGACGAGCTCACACCGCGCGAGCGCGAGATCTTGTGTCATCTCTCGGAGGGTCAGAGCAACAAGATGATCGCGCGAAAACTCGGCATTTCCGATGGCACGGTAAAGCTACATGTGAAGGCGATCTTGCGCAAACTCGGGGTGCACTCGCGCGTAGAGGCGGCAGTCATGGCCGTTGAGCGCGGCCTGTGCCACAAGACCTAGCCGTCAAAGGTAGCGGACACGATCCTTTCTATATTTACCGGCCTTTTGGATGACGCGCCCTTTAATCGCCTGCGGGCCGGTGATTTCAACAGTAGGATAGCGGTCGTTTAGGGGCTTGAGGAACCACCGTCCTTGGGCGATGACGAGCTGGCGAAAAAGGTACTCGTCGTGGTGTTCGGCGACGACGTAGCATCCCGCCTCAAGCGCTCCGGTCCGTTCAACGATGATGATGGCCCCCTCTGTAAATTCGGGTGCCATGCTGTCACCGAGCACTCGCAGTGCAAAAGGGTCACTACCCGCACATGCGCTCATAATGGGACGCGAAACCGCTCACAGGTACTCAATACCGGCAGTCTACCAAAGAGGGGTTCACGTGTCGTGCCTCTGTCGCATCGATAGCATAAGGACACCGCTGAGGCCGCGACACTGCAGGCGCGCATTGCGGTATACTTTGCGCGCACGCCACCGCTGGGTCAAAACCGGCAAATGGAGATAGGCAGATGTCCGACATCATGAAGTTTATCGTCAACAAAGACGCGGCCGGGCAGGATGTCGACGGCCGCCTGCTGGGCCTGGATGAGTGGAATGAAGACATCGGCCGGGCGCTTGCCGCCAAGGAAGGCGTGGAGATGAGCGATGCGCATTGGGATGTCGTGCGTTTCGTCAGGAAACATTTCAAAGAGCATGGCGAGACCCCCGCGCGCAAACTCACCGAGGTCCTCGAGCAGAAATACACCGAGCAGGGCGGACGCAGATACCTCTACCAGCTTTTTCCCAAAGGACCCGTGACACAAGCGTGTCGTATTGCCGGTCTACCAGTCCCGCAGCACAGTGTAGACCCCTCATTCGGTTCGTCGCAATAACAGAGTTGCGAATAACAAGTAGCAGGTGGCAAGAAAAACAATTCGCCCGCCACTTGGCAAGTGTGTAGATTGACCGATGCCGGTCAGTGCCCTGCCTCTTGTCTTCCGTTCGCTAAGACATCGAAACTTTCGCCTTTACTACCTCGGCCAACTCGTCTCACTGCATGGAACCTGGATGCAGACGATGGCCCAGGCTTGGCTCATCTACCGGCTGACTGATTCAAGCCTGATGCTGGGGCTGGTGGCGTTTTGCAGTCATGTGCCAGTGCTCCTCCTGGGCTTGCTCGGTGGAGTAATTGCCGATCGCCTGTCGCGGCGCCGCTTGCTGCTTGCGGCCAACATGGTCGCCATGTTGCAGGCTGTTACGTTGGCCGCGCTGACGTTGATTGGTTGGATTGTGCCCTGGCATATCGTGCTGTTGGCGCTCGTGCTGGGCATGGTCCAGGCTTTCGAGATGCCCGCGCGCCATGCCTTTGTCACCGAGATTGTCGCGCGGGACGATGTGCCGAATGCGATTGCGCTGAACTCGAGCGCATTCAACGTTGCCCGGTTCCTCGGCCCGGCGATGGCGGGCTGGCTGGTGGCCTGGCACGGTGAAGGCTTCGTGTTCCTGCTGAATGGGCTCACGTTCCTAGCTGTGTTGACGGGACTCACACTCATTTCGCATACGCTCAAGCCGCATTCCATTGCCGAGGGCTCGATCGGTCGCCACCTGCGAGAAGGGCTTGCCTACACGTGGCACCAATCGCAGATTCGAATCGCGTTGCTGATGGTAGGGATCGTGAGCCTGCTTGCCTCCAGTGTTGCCGTGCTGATGCCGGTATTTGCCAAGAACGTGTTTGGGGGTGGGCCACGTGCATTGGGGCTGCTGCTGGGCGCCATCGGGGTGGGCGCGCTTATCGGCGCCTTGCGACTGGCCCATCGGCGTTCGCATGGCGATCTCGATACGCGCATCGGCGCGGCCGCACTCGGCGTGGCTCTGTGTGCCTTGCTGTTTGCGGCGGCAGACAGGCTGTGGCTCGGCATGCTGGCGATGACGCTGGCCGGTGTTGCCTATGGAACAGCCGTGGCCTCTACTAACACGCTCATTCAGCTGACTGTCGACGATGCCGTGCGCGGACGCGTCATGTCCGTCTACTCCATGATTTTTGTCGGTCTAATGCCGTTTGGTAGCTTGCTCGGCGGTACTGCGGCCCATGTCATTGGCGCACCTGCGACGGTTGTTATGTTTGCGTCGCTTTGCCTCATCGGCGCGATAGTCTATCTGCGGCATGTTCGTCCCGATGCGCGCGCATGGGGCTGGCTGCACCCGGGTATAATTGCCCGTAGTGTGGCTATCCGAGGAATGCGCATGTCCAAGCGGTGGGTAGAGGCGATCCGGACAGACGAACTTAAACCGGGCTCGATGAAGCGTGTGTCTATTGAGGGACACGCGTTATTGGTGGCCAATGTCGACGGGCGCTACTGTGCTGTTGACGACACCTGTACGCACGAAGACGCGTCGCTTTCCAGCGGCTCGCTAAAGGGTGAGCTCGTCAAGTGCCCGTTGCATGGCAGCCGTTTCAGCGTCATTACTGGCACTGTGCTCGAAGAACCTGCCGAACAGGATCTAAGGACCTATCGCGTCAAAATTGAGGGCGGCGTCGTCTATGTGGAATGGCAGTGAATTCAGCGGATGGCGTTATGGCCATGCCGATTAGAGGGAATCTAGACTCGCCAGGTCCGATGCGGCGCCTTTGAGCCGGGCCGCCATGGCTTGCAGCGCGCTTTGAATCGCCTCTTCGAGTGTCGGGTGATAGTAAGGTAGTTTCAGCATATCGAACACGGTCAATCCTTGCTGGATCGACCAGGCGATGAGGTGGGCGAGATGCTCGCCACCCGGCGCGATCATGGCTGCCCCGAGCAGCTTGGCGGTGTTCTTATCTGCGTACAGTCTCAGCACGCCACGGTTTCTGCCCATAATCAAGGCGCGTCCCACCGGGCCGATGCGCATCTCGCCGACAGCAATCGATTCCTGGTTGAGCTCAGTCCACGCCGCACCCACACTGGCGATATTGGGGTCGCAAAAGGTGATGGCGATTGGCACCTTTCGCCGAAAGGCCCTGACCTCCTCACGCGCTGCGTTATAGCCGGCAATGCGGCCTTCGTCGGCGACCTCATGCAATATCGCCTTCTCTCCGGTCGCATCGCCGGCGATGAAAACGGGCAGCTCGCCGACCTGCATGGTATTGGCGTCGAACGCAGGGACGCCATTCGTACCGATTTCAGTGTCCAACTTGTCGATGCCAAGAGTCTCCAGATCGGGTTTGCGGCCCATGCTGGCGAGTACCTTGTCCACGATGGCGCTGTGTTCACCGCTTTTGACCCGCAACTTGCCTTCGTGCTCGGTGACTTCCGCGGTTTTGCCCAACCAAAGCGGGAACTCCTGACTCAGAATTTCACAGGCGTTGTCGCTAACCACTGGGTCCTGCAATCCGGCGATTCGCGTAAGCTGGTCGATGCCGGTTACGCGCACGCCCAGGCGATGCAGTGCCTGACCCAGCTCTAGACCAATCACGCCCAGGCCGACAACCGCCATTGAACCTGGCAGAGCTTCCTGCTCGAAGATCTCGTCAGTGGTAAGGACACGATCGCGGAAGGCTGCCCACGCCGGTGGCACGATAGGCCGTGAGCCGGTTGCGATCACGATCCGCCGGGCGTTAATGACCTGATCATCGACGCGCAGTACGTCAGGACCCATAAACTCGGCGCGGCCTTCGATGAACTCATCGGTCAGCTCATCGGTCGTACCGGCGAGCACGCGGTCGACGAACATATCACGCAGCTCGCGCACACGTTCCAGTGCTACCGCGCTATCCATCGTCAAGGTTTCGTCGCCTTTGATGCCAATGCGCGCAAAGTGATTCCGGCGGTGAAAATCGTCGGC